>JAHIVC010000015.1 GCA_018816945.1 Bacteroidota bacterium
ATAATATCAAGATCATATGGGTCGTAAAGTGAGTTTAAAGAATGAAGAATGAGTTTTTTGTCAGCTTTAATTTTGTTTTCAATAATCTTAAAAACAATTCCGTCTTCTCTGGTCAGGATAATGTATGGATAGCCATCCCTTATGGTATTCCAGTCCAAAACAAACTCACCGGTTACAAAAGATTCATCAGGTATGGGTAACATGGAATCTCCACTAATTTGAAATGTTCGGTATTTTTTTTCACGTGATAAAAATGGTAATTGGAATGTTGGAAGTACTCGGATATAATCCGGATCCGAAAACCCACTTTTGTACCCTGCCTTAGCTTTTTCAGAAACCAGCTCAATGTTTTCATTATTGTATTGGTCAATAGTGGATATAAGAACACGTATGTCACTTCCTTTGATATATGTGTCATAACCTCGTTCAATTTGGGAAAGTTGACTCTCTGAAAGTGTCGTTAAATCAACTTTAACAAGTGTGTCGATCGCTACTTTAAAATACATTGAAAAACGGATAAGTGCGTTTACACTAGGTTGGGCAACTCCGTTTTCATAACCGCTAAGTGTTGATCGTTTCATCTCAAGGATAAATGCGATGTCGTCCTGAGTGCGCTTTTGTCTTTTGCGAAGAAATTTAATGTTATTTCCGAATGTGTTCATTGTGTTTTCTTATTTAATACAAAAATGTGCTAATTGTCCCGGTTTTATGCAAAAATTATTTTAAGGTATTTTAAAGGTAAATTATTTTCAAATTAATATTTGTAAATGATTAATCTAAATGATTATATTGTAATCATAAAAAAGATTAAAAACTAATCAAATATAATACAATAATTTTAATTGTCAAGGTTTTTTTGAAATGAATGCTGATACTCGTACGATTGTACATCTGGATCTGGATACTTTTTTCGTGTCAGTTGAGCGTTTGCAAAATAGCAAATTGATAGGAAAACCTATACTTATAGGAGGAATTTCGGATAGAGGAGTTGTTGCAAGTTGCAGTTATGAAGCAAGGGCATATGGCATTCATTCGGCCATGCCAATGAGACTAGCACGTATGCTCTGTAAGCATGCTATTGTGATTAGAGGCGATATGGATCAGTATAGTAAATATTCCAGGATGGTAACAAGCATTATTGAAGAAAATGCTCCTTTATATGAAAAAGCTTCGATTGATGAGCATTATATTGATATTACGGGGATGGATCGTTTTTTCGGAAACTTGAAATGGACAACTGAGCTCAGAAAAAAAGTTATTCATGAAACGGGCTTGCCAATTTCGTTTGGATTGTCCACCAATAAAACTGTTTCGAAAATTGCCACAGGAGAAGCAAAGCCCAACGGATTATTGCAGATTCAATCCAGTCAGGTATTGCCATTTTTATTTCCTTTAAGTATTCGAAAAATCCCAATGATAGGCGATAAGGCTTATCATTTGCTTCGCTCAATGGGGATTACTACCATAAAAACATTAAGTGTAGTTCCTCCTGAAATGTTGGAGCATGTCATGGGTAAAAATGGCATTATCATTTGGCGAAAAGCGAATGGAATTGACCCTACTCCTGTTAAGCCATATTCTGAACGGAAATCAATAGGGACTGAAAGTACCTTTAATACAGATACCATAGATGTAATTTGGCTTAGACAGAGATTGATTAGTATGGTTGAAAAACTTGCTTTTCAACTGCGCGAAAAGAATAAACTGGCATCTGTTATTACTGTAAAAATTAGGTATGCAAACTTCGATACACATACTTTACAAAAGCATATTCCTTATACAACTTTCGACCATATTTTAATTAAGGAGGCATTAGAGATGTTCGATCGGCTTTACCAGCGCAGGATGTTGTTGCGTTTAGTTGGTGTTAAGTTAAGTGGATTAGTGGGTGGGTGGCAGCAATTAAATATGTTTGAAGATACTCCCGAAATGACCTGTCTGTATCAGGCTATGGATCGGATTAAAATGCGTTTTGGCGAAAAATCAATTAAAAGAGCCGTGGGAATAAAAACTGCCGAAGAGCGTTTGCAAATCGAGGATAAAGAAGAACAAACTTTACTTCTGAGCAAGTAAGTGAAGTCTAACTCTCTAATGAGTAAAAAACACGAGAATGCCTCCTCTATATAATTTTTTTGATTGATTTCAACTAATTGCTTATTTAGAATTATGATATATATCATTTGCAAAAATGATAATATTTGAAAAATCAATTCCATAAAACATTAAATTTGTTATTAAATTAAATAAATCTAAATAAAAACAAGCACTAAGTTAACAATGAAAAAGCTAATTCTACTACTCTTCTCGAGCATTATGATGCTGAATATAATGCTTGCTCAATCACTTAATGAACCTGCCAACGCAGCTACAAAATTATTGGATCACAATCAGGGAAAACTCACTATTGGAGGCTATGGGCAAATCGATTTTAATCAAAAATTTGATAATGCGATACGCTCTAATGGCATACTGGATGTACATCGTATGGTATTATTATTTGGTTATCAGTTTAGCGATCGCGTTGATTTTGTGACCGAACTTGAGTTTGAACATGTGATAGAAGTTTTTGTCGAGCAAGCGTTTATTCGTTATAAATTAAACGAATTTATGGCATTGAGAGCAGGCTTAATTTTAATTCCGATGGGAATCATTAACGAATATCATGAGCCAACTACATTTAATGGTGTTGAAAGACCGAGTGTAGCCGGTTCAATCATCCCAACAACATGGAGAGAAATTGGTGCAGGATTTAGTGGAAAATTCACTGATATAGGACTTAAATATCAGGCATACATTGTAAATGGATTAAATGGATATGACGGTAATTCGAAAATATCGGGTGCAGGAATAAGAAGTGGGCGTCAAAAAGGAGCCGAATCCTATATCAGTTCACCAAACCTATCATTTAAGCTTGATTATTTCGGTGTAAATCATTTAAAGCTTGGATTGGCTGGATATTTCGGAAAAACACAATCTACACTGTATAATGGTGCTGATAAAAACAATAATAATTTCATGATGATGGCAGATTCAACCGTTATTAATTTAAGTGTGATCGGATTAGATTTGCGTTATGAGAACAATGGTTTTTCATTCAGAAGTGTTTTAATTTATGGGGGATTAGCAAATACAATGGAGTATAATACCTTTACCGGAGGCAATGCAGGGTCGGCAATGCATGGATTTTATGCAGAGGCTGCCTATGATGTGTTGGTAAATTCTCAGTCAACTGCTAATGGATTAACATTCTTTGTGCGTTACGAAAATTTGAACACACAGTCTAAAGTTGAAAAGAATACAACTAAAGACGATAAATACGCGGTTCAGGAGATTATAACAGGAGTAGGATATAAAATTGCAGATGGCGTTGTTTTAAAATCAGATTTCAGATTTTTTAAAAACAAAACCGAAAATAAATATTCAAAACAATTTAATGCAGGAGTTGCCGTATGGTTTTAAGACAAAGATTAAATCAGACAATCTTCATATTGCTAATCAGTGTTTTGGGTTTGCAGGCATTTGCAAGCGAATCAGATGGCTTTAGCCAAAAGTTGGATAAAATAATTAAGAAAGATTTGTTGCTAAAGGATTTCAAAATAGTGCCATTAACTATTTCTGATGAGCAGTTTGAAAAAGCTGGTGTGAATTTAAAAAGTAATCAGATATTTAGATTAACCGCTGAAGATTTTGATGGATTCTATATTATTGAAAAAGCGATGGGTCGCTTTCATGATTTTACTTATGTTATTTTTTTGGGGAAAGGTCTCGAAGTCCTCTTGGTAAGGGTGTTAGTGTACGAGGAAGAACATGGGGTGGAAATTACTCAAAAAAAATGGCTGCAACAATTTATCGGAAAAACACCTACTGATCATTTGATATTCAAAAAAAATATTGATGCAATTTCGGGTGCAACAATTTCAGGGGCTTCGATTACTGAAAGCATTGATCATATTTTCAGGGATGTGAAACTATTAATGGAGCAAAAAGTATTTTAATAATGATTTTTCAAAATAACTCGTTGATTTTTATATTAGCGGGTTATTTTGTTTTTAGTTTATCATTTCTTGAATAAACTGATCACGAATAATAAAACGATGGTACCAATCAGCGCTGCGATCAAACTGCCAATTAATCCGGATGAGAGATGGATGCCTAATTCGCTTGGTAACAAACCGCCAATAATGGCATCTGCAATTCCGACCAATAAATTAACTCTAACCCCGGATCCTCTACCTTTCAAAAATTGAAAATTGGCTAAAAGGGATTTAGAAATAAATTTCAAAGGTAATCCACCTTATTTCGGTCTATGTAACATATCTTTTTATAAGAATTACATCATTCCCACACTTAAGAACTGTTTGAAAAAAACTTACAATTTTAAATTGACCCATTCCAATACGTTTCTGTTTTCCTAAACGCTTTGTTTTCATTATATTCAATTTTCAGGCGACTATTTTTCAATTCTAATAGAATAGGTATACGGAATTATTTTTTGCCCGTGAGTGTGTGCATATATCTTTGTGAATTCAGCACCGAGATATAGTATGATGGCGGAATAATATACCCACATAAAAATCAAAATAACGGAACCAGTAGCACCATACCAGGAAGCAATTAAGGAACTTCCGAGATAAGCTCCGATACCAATTTTGCCAATCATAAAAAGGAAGGCGGTATAAGATGCCCCAATGATGCAATCGAGCATGACCACTTTCCCATCGGGCAATGTTTTAAAAATAACGGTAAATAAAAGTGTAATAACAACGAAAACGGTAAGTAGGTTGATGGCATAAAATAAATAGATAGTGTTCTGTGGGAAATATGCTGCTAATTTGTTACTAAGAATATCCATTATCGCATTTATAATTAAACCAACCAACAGTAAAAATCCTACAGAGCCGACCATAGAAAATGACATCAATCGGTTTTTAAGGAATTTTATTAATCCACGTTTAGGTTTTGCTTTAATGCCCCATATATAATTGATGGAGTCTTGAATTTCTGAGAACACACCCGATGCCCCAATCAATAAAATGATTGCACCTGCGATAGTAGCAAATGCACTACTGCTCGAAAGTTTTACATTTTTAATTATTTCCTGTATTTGCAGCGCGGCATCGTTACCAATCAACCCGTTGATTTGTCCGAATATTTCGCCTTGGACGGCTTCTGTTCCAAAAAAGGATCCTGCTAAGCTTATAATAATAATAAGCAACGGAGGTAAAGAGAAAATGGTATAAAAGGACAACGCTGCACTTAACTTAATAGCGTCGTCAGCGATAAACCCTTTTACGGTTTCTTTGAGGAGATAACCAATCTTATTTGCTGAGTTCTTTATTTTCATTGGTAAATTTTTTAATTATTAATGGTTATATGGAACCTAACATTCTATCTTGATTCACTTTTTTCGGATTTTTTAAAAAATTAAATGGTCGTTTCATAACCCTTGATAAAAACTATTTTACATTATCGATATATTACTGTTGCCGGTTTACCGATTTCAAAATCCCGATACCCGAAATCAGATGTTCTAAATGAGTTCATTTTAAAAATATTTTGACCGTTGCCCGGAATTGAAGGATAAAATGCTATGGATATTTGAAATGTATTAAAAACCAGATAATCATTTTTGATTAATACGCCAAGTCCAATTTGTGAATACACTCTACTGTTTTTAAATCCTTCTGCCACATCTCCAAGCAAGCCCATCGAAAAAATGAAATAGGGGCCGAAACGGAATCCGATGAATTTCCATGGTGCATAGGATTGTGTTTGCAGGGTAAACAAAAGGCGGCTGGTACCAATCAATGAATTGCTATTAAAGCCATCCAGGCCATAACCATCTTGAAGCGTTAGACTATCGCTAGCAAATCGGTTTATACCAATTGTTAGTTGTGGTTTAACAAACTGCCTGAATTTCCATTTTCCAATTTCAAATAATTCTGTAAAATAATTTACCCCGGCCGTAAAAACACCTTGTTCAACTTTTGATGAATGAAAGAAAGCCCCATATTCGAAATTGGAACTCAGGTATCCCCATGGATGATAATTCCCAAAAGAGATACGCGCACCAAGATACAAACGTCCGGAATTATTTTTTATCTGGTAACCACCCGTAATACTGTATACTTTTCCGATGGGTACATCTTCAATTAAGCCAAATTTAAATATGAATTTATCCTGTACATATTTCCGGGTTGAGATGCCTATACTTGCCAGATAAAAACTTTCGTCACTGAATGTTTTCAGCGTGTCTAAGGATTCAATTGGTTTTTCGAGATAATGAATTCGATAATATCGTACAGCGGAAATTAAATTTGTGGTCCGGTTTTCCTCGGTATTACCTTTAAATATCTGAATGGCATTACTTGCCCAGTAATCTTGTGCATTAAATTTTATCCGCTGCTTAACAAAAACCGAATCGATTGTCCGGATAGAATCATTGTGGAGTTGTTGTGTAAAATATACTCCGCCTGCCCACTTGGCTAAAGGCGAAAAAAATGGTCGGTCAATTGCAAAACTTCTGGTCAAATTTTTGAATTGATCAGTACCATAATCCAAGTTTGCGTTGATATAAGTATTGCGTATGTTGGGAATAAAGTAATTTGTTTTGAAAGCATCATCTCCTGAGGAATGGTACCATGTGTATTCATTTCTAAATTTATGCCCGAACCCTAGAAAATTTTTATCGGTCATAGTAAACGTGACACGCGAAGATGATAAAGCAACATTGGGAGCAATACTCCAATTATCCAGCTCACGGATAAAAACATCGACCGAATCGGAGTTTTTCGAAACAGCTTTAACATAAAACGAGACATCGTGCACATATACCTGACTGCGAACCAATCGTTCAGATTCTTTTACCAGTAAAGAATCAAATTTTTGGTTTTGTCGGATAAGCAAGAGGTTTCGAATGGTGATATGTTTAGATTTTATATGTAGACTGTTCCCGGTTTTGAATAAAAAGTTTTGGGAGACTTCATTGGTATCAGCAACCGAATAGCCAAACGGGTCAAGTGTTTCAATGTTAATATGCCTGATAATTTTACCTTCGAAGCTACTATATGGTTTTTGGATTTCTTTTTTATAAACTTTCTTATCTTTTGAAATGGGGGCAACCGGTTTAAAAACCAAGCGATAAAGAAACTTATTAAACTTGCTCCGATTGGAATAGGATTCAATATTTCCATAAAGCTTGGTTGAATCAGTTTTGGCAATGGTATCTTGTGCAAAAGCAGTATCAAAAGTGCCAATCGAGATAATAAAAAATATGTAAATATTTTTGGACCACATTTGCATGAACAGTTTTATCTTTTTCGTTATTCAAGATATTCATCGTTTTCTATAAGGCCATTGGCATATTATTTCTTTTCTTCCATATTTTTTTGTACGTCTGCTTTCATTCGTTCTTCTGCTTCTTTATGTTTTGCGGCAGCCTTTTCTTTCTTTTTAAAGTACCATCTAAATAAGAAATTATGCTTGAGTGCCTCCATGTTTTCATCCAATCCTTTGGAGCTGTTTTTGAGGTTTAACATAGTCTGGCTCAAATTTTCAACAAGGGTTGAATCCTGAATCAATCTGCTTATATTTCCGTTTTCGCTGTTTATTTTAGTCATAACCTCATCAATGTGTTGCGAAAAAATTTCTGCATTTCCGGTCGTTACCTTAATACTCCCCATAATGGCAGATACATCCTGACTTACCGCTTCCATTGTTTCATCTAATCCACTAGAGCTTTTTTTAATACTCAATATGGTTTGATTAATATTTTCTGCTATGGTTGAATCCTGGATTAATCTCCCGAGTGTTCCGTGTCCGCTGTTTACTTTAATCATAACTTCAGCAAGTTGTTGCGTAATAATTTCGGCATTGCGTGCTGTTATTTGCAAACTTGCCATAATAGCATCTGTTTCAACAGGCTCAACCGATAAAAGCTGCTGTTCATCTTTGGCTATAGGAGCATCTGGGCTTCCATAGGTAATGAGTATCAGACGGTCTCCAATAAGACCTTCTGATCCGATTGCAACTTCACAGTCCGATTTAATAAACTGCTGAACATCCTTTTTAATCAACATATCGACCTTGACTGTTGAATCATTAATAATTTTAATTTTATCAACAATACCAACATTAATTCCGGTAAAGCGGACATTATTTCCTACTTGTAATCCGCTTACGTTGTGAAAAGTCGTTGTAAGTTTAAAAACAGGATTAAATAAATTTTGCTGCTTCCCGATGATAAATATGGCAATTACGAAAAAAGTTAATCCTCCAACAATAAACAATCCTAACCTTACTTTAAATTTCTCTGTATGTGTGTCCATGATTCATTCTTTTTATTAACTGTTGAACTACCAATTTTCAATTGAAGAAGGATTTAATTACAGGGTCGGATGACTTTTCAAACGATTCCAATTTTCCTTCCTGATAGACTTTACCATCCAATAACATAATTACGCGGTTTGCATTCGTCCGAGCACATGCAATATCGTGTGTGATGATGATGGATGAAGTTTTATATTTTTTTTGCACATCATTGATGAGCGAACTTATTTCATATGAAGTTACCGGATCGAGGCCGGTAGTAGGTTCGTCATATAGCATGATCATCGGGTCCACGACGATGGTTCGTGCTAGACTTATTCTTTTTCGCATACCACCCGAAAGTTGCGATGGCATTTTATCCAATGCATCAGGCAGGCCAACATTTTCTAAAACCTCTTTAACTTTTTCGGCAATCTCTTTTTTAGACAGATTCTTTTTTATTCTCCTTAATGGAAATTCCAGATTCTGCCTCACCGTCATGGAATCATACAAGGCTCCACTTTGAAATAAAAAACCAATTCTCTTTCGCAACTCATTCAATTCTTTTCGGCCTAAGCCAGTTACATTATTTTCAAATACATTGATTGTTCCGCCATCAGAATTCAATAATCCAACAATGCATTTTATTAAAACGGATTTGCCACTGCCCGATTTACCAAGAACCACAAGGTTTTCGCCATTAAAAAGTTTCAAAGAAATATCTTTCAGTATAACCTGATTGTCAAATGATTTTCTAAGATTTATTATCTCGATAACCGGCTTATCACTTTTTGCATTAAAGTGAGCATTATTTAAGGTTTCTGTTTGTTTTGTGTTCATGATATCAGCATATCGGTTATTTGTGCGGCAATCAGATCTATAATTATCACCAAGAGAGATGCTAAAACCACGGCTGAATTTGCAGCAATCCCTACACCTTCGGTTCCCCGTCCGGCAGTGTAACCTTTATAGCATCCTACCAATCCGATTACGGCCCCGAAAAAGAATGATTTTATAACAGCAGGTAAAAAATCAATAAATTCAATATGGCTAAATGCCTGAGAGAAAAATAATGTAAAAGATACATCTCCTTTAATATTCGCACCTGCCCAACTTCCAATTATACCAAGTGCATCGGCATATAAAATTAATAATGGAATCATAAGGGTTGCTGCTGCCACCCTTGTAACAACCAAAAATCGCATAGGATTAATGGAGGATACTTCCATGGCTTCGATTTGTTCGGTCACTTTCATTGAACCCAATTCTGCACCCATTCCCGAACCAATTTTACCGGCGCATATCAATGCCGTTATTACAGGTCCCATTTCCCTGATAATTGAAACGGCTATCATTCCGGGAAGCAAAGTAACTGCCCCGAAATCAACAAGTACCGGTCGCGATTGAATGGTCAGTACCAAACCCATGATTGCTCCGGTAACTGAAATTAAGGGTAACGATTTATACCCGATTTTAAAACACTGACGAAAAAATTCCTTAAATTCAAAATTGCGGGAAAATGTTTCTTTCAGGAGTACCATAATAAACAAGAAAACATCGGCGACATCTTTAAAAAAAATGCTTGCAATTTGCGTTTTTGCCAGTGTTTTTTCACTCAGCCTTTTAGTTTGGGTCGTTGCAAATCCTTTTACTTTAATAATAGGAATAATTTTTTTCATAATAAACCATTTGCTTACATATGAATTTATTTTTGTTCATTAAGTATGTGCCAGCTTGTTTTTCAGGCAGATGATGAACTCCTATTGGCAGGGGTAATTCCTGTCAATTTTCGGGATATATGTAAGTTTATTTTTTATGGAAAATTCAGGTCCAAAGCACGAATTTTTTCAAAACTATAATTATTAAAGGGCCTCAATAATCTTGTGCAATTCTTCTTTTGTTTTTCCAAGTTTGATTTGAAGTCTTCCAAGCATCTCCTCTTTCTTGCCCTTTGCATATAACAGGTCATCGTCTGTCAAGATGGCAAATTTCTGTATAAGTTTGCCTTTTTGGTACTTCCAGTTCCCTTTAGCTTCAGTTGTATTCATTTTATTTCAATTTTAGTTCCCACAACTGGTGGGTCAGCCATGAAGATATTTTCATACTACAAAGATGTATCTAATAAATTCTTACATTATTACACAATTCAAGAAAAGAATTGCATCATTCACACATTATCGAATAAATTGCACTTTGTATGATTAAATTACTTGAAAGTATTGCCCCCTTTTGTTTTAAAACAGAGAAAACGATGAAAATTGTGAGCAAATGAAAAAAGGCCACAAACTAAATTAGCTTGTAACCTTTTGATTATAAATGTCTCCCGGGGGGGAATCGAACCCACGACCCGTTGATTAAGAGTCAACTGCTCTGCCAACTGAGCTACCGAGAGAATTAATACAAGATTTCAATTTTTATCCTACGACCCTCCCCGACTAAGGTCGGGATGCTCTGCCCTGTCTGCCTTTGGCAGGCAACTGAGCTAACGAGCGGTTTTAAAACAGGGCAAAATTACATTTTTTATATATAATTCTGATATCTTTGTTTAAAAATATTGTCTGTCGATATGCCTAAACAATCCAAAAATAAAAACTCGGCTTTATATGTAAATGAAGGAATTGAGCAGCCTTCATCAATTAACGATTGTGCAGTTCAAAAATTAAAAGAGCAAAATATTCATGAAATTTCGGCAGATGAGTATTTTGACGGGATTGAGCAGGGTAATATAATGATTCTGAGCAAGGCCATAACTTTGATCGAAAGTTCGCTTCCATCTCATCATAAAAAGGCTCAGGAAATTATCGAAAAATGCTTACCGTTATCGGGGAAATCCGTTAGGGTAGGAATTACGGGAGTACCGGGCGTTGGAAAGAGTACTTTCATTGAGGCTCTGGGCATGTATTTGATTAAGCAAAACAGGAAAATAGCAGTACTTGCTATTGACCCTAGCAGTCAACGAAGCAAAGGAAGTATCCTGGGAGACAAAACCCGTATGGAGGACTTGGCAAATCATCCAAATGCCTTTATTCGTCCATCTGCATCATCAGGATCTTTGGGTGGCGTTGCACGAAAAACGAACGAAACCATCATTCTTTGCGAAGCAGCAGGTTTCGATACAATATTTATAGAAACAGTCGGAGTAGGGCAATCCGAAACAGCAGTTCATTCGATGGTTGATTTCTTCCTGTTGTTGATGCTTGCCGGAGCAGGAGATGAACTTCAGGGAATCAAGCGTGGGATTATGGAAATGGCAGATATGATTTTGATTAACAAAGCAGATGGCGATAATATACAGAAAGCAAAAAATGCCAAAGTCCAATATGAGAATGCACTTCATTTGTTCCCATTAACTGAATCAGGCTGGTCGCCAAAAGTTGAAACCTGTTCCGCATTAAATCATAAGGGGATTGAAATTGTTTGGACCAGTATAACAGATTATATTGCTAAGGTTCAGGCAAACGGTTACTTTGCTGCAAATCGCCAAAAACAATCTATCCACACCATGATGGATACACTTATGCAAAAACTGGGAGATAGTTTATTTCATCAAAAAGAAATTAAAGATTTGATGGAAATCTGTAAAACTGACATCGTTAACAATAAGCTTAGTGCATATATTGCTTCTCAGCAAATTCTTGATAAATATTTTGAGTTGATGAAGAAGTAGTGTTTATCCTGTAAGAACCTTTTTTTCAGGTATTATTAAAGATAAAATGATGCTTAAAGAGAGTATCCCCAAAACGACATACAAAGAGTGTGCTGTTTGAAATCCAATTACCTCAAGCCAATGATGAGCTAATAGCTTAAGTCCAATAAATGTAAGCAAAACAGACAATCCAATTTTCAGAAAGCGGAAATGCCCCATGGCGTTCATCAATAAAAAGAATAGGGACCGCAATCCGATAATAGCAAAAATATTCGAAAAGAAAACAATATAAGGATCATGTGTAATCGAAAAAATTGCCGGTACAGAATCAACTGCAAAAATTACATCCATGAACTCAATGACTAATAAAACAAGAAATAAAGGGGTGATATATTTTTTACCATCAATTTTAGTAAAGAATTGAGGCCCTTCATAATTTTTTGCTACAGAGAAATATCGTGAAGCAAATCGTACAACCGGATGCTTATCTGTATCAACTTTATCACTGTGGTTTCGGGTATAAAACATCTTTACACCGTTAAAGATCAACAGCACTCCGAACACATATAATATCCAGGAAAATTCCTGAATAAGTGCGGAAGCCGAAAAAATGAAAATAAATCGCATGACAATGGCACCAAATATTCCCCAAAATAAAATGCGATGATAATAGATCTTTTTTACTCCAAAGGCCATAAAAATCACAATCATCACAAAAACATTATCGATAGATAAAGCCTTCTCTATGATATAACCCGTCAGGTATTCAAGCCCAAGGTTGTGTTCATAAAGTTTAACAGCCTCAGTAAAACCCATCCCATCAACTTTAATAGGATGCTGATAATTTTGTATAATTTGTTTAAGCTGATCTATATCGGTAATACCGTGAATTAAACTTCCTTGCGAAATAATAAAGATATAAAACCCCAGTGCAAGGCCTACCCACAAAACTGTCCAGACCAAAGATTCTTTAAGCGAAATTATATGACTTTTTTTATTAAATACCGCCAAATCGATGATTAAAATCGTCGTAATGAATATAAGAAAAAACGTAAAAAATAAAACTTCGCTAAGATTGTGCATTTTTAAAAATTAATGAGAAAGCAAAATTACTCAAAGAAATCAATACTTAATTAAAATAAAATGTTTGATCAATTTGCTGAATTTATACACTGAATTTTAGTAAGTTTGCCGTCCAGTTTTTAACCTATAAAAAACATTTGATTATGAGAGATTCTATTGAAATGAATCCAAATCCATTGGTTCAGTATTTAAACAAATACCCCCAAGATTTCACCAAGGCTGATTTAATTAAATACATCGAAGACAACAATATTGAGATGGTGAATTTTAGGTATGTGGGATGGGATATGCGACTTAAAACTTTGAATTTTATTATTAACGACCGACATCACCTTGATGCTATTCTAACGGCAGGCGAACGTGTTGATGGAAGTAGTTTGTTTTCGTTTATGGAAGCCGGATCAAGTGATTTGTATGTTATTCCGCGATATAGTACTGCTTTTTTGAATCCATTTAACGAAATTCCTACTGTAGATATTTTGTGTTCTTATTACACGAAAGATGGAGTGCCTTTTGAGAGTTCACCGGAATATGTACTTCGAAAAGCGCATGAAACCTTAATTGAAAAAACCGGATATTCATTTGAAGTAATGGGAGAATTGGAATATTACGTTATTAGTGATAAGGAAGATTTGTTTCAGGCAGAGGATCAAAAAGGGTATCACGAATCATATCCATTCGCAAAATGGGGAGGGTTTAGGGAGAATGCAATGAAAGCGATAGCCCAATGTGGTGGTTATATAAAATACGGACATGCTGAAGTTGGTAATTTCACACTTGGTGATAAAATATATGAACAGAATGAAATTGAATTTTTGCCTACTAAATTAGAAGAAGCAGCTGATCAACTCATCATTGCAAAATGGATATTGCGAAGTATGGCAAATCAATACGGTGTTGATCTAACCTTTGCTCCCAAAATCACTACTGGTAAAGCAGGCAGTGGAATGCACATACATACAAAATTAGTTAAAGATGGGAAAACTGCCATGGTAAAAGATGGCGGAGGTTTGAGTGATGTGGCCAAAAAAGCAATTGCAGGATATTTAACCTTAGCCCCATCATTGACCGCATTCGGAAATACAAATCCCACTTCATATTTTAGATTGGTACCTCATCAGGAAGCGCCAACTAATATTTGCTGGGGCGATCGAAATCGTTCAGTTCTGGTAAGAGTTCCGCTAGGCTGGTCTGGTAAAAATAACATGATCAAACATGCCAATCCACAAGAACCGGATATTGAATTTGATTTTAGCAACAAACAAACCGTAGAGTTCAGATGTCCTGACGGGTCAGCAGATATTCATTTGTTGTTGGCGGGGCTTGCAGTTGCAGTTCGTCATGGTTTAGAAATGGAGAATGCACTTGAAGTTGCTAAAAACACTTATGTTGATGTTAATATTTTCAACGAAGATTATAAAGACAAATTAGATCAGCTTGCTAAATTACCTGCATCATGCTATGAATCAGCTTTACAGTTAGAAAGGCAAGCTGAAATTTACACAAAAGATGGTGTATTCACCCAAAACACTATTGATTGGATGGTTAAATATCTGAAGTCATTTAATGACCAGAATTTAAGAGCTGAGCTGGGAAAAGATGAAGAAAAAATCATGAAAGTTGTAGATAAGTATTTCTATTGCGGATAGTCAACTTCAAACGAGTATAATTACTTTTCTTTTACTGCATCTTTTATTTGGTAAACCCTACGTATCCAACCAGGTAATACAATTGCCCCAAGAATAATGTAGGGATAATAGCTTAATAGTCTCCAGAGTAAAGCCAACGCTGGTGATAGTCCCAATGGAATAAATTCTCCAAGGAAATCGGTGAAAATATATTCTGCTACTCCACTTCCTCCGGGAGTCGGACTGATAAGCAGGATAACCCACATTACCAATTGTCGCCCATAAATTAATAGGTGGTCGTTAACAGCAATAAATCCTAAAATAATCGCATTTACTACCCAAAAACGTGCTGTCCAGGAAAACACGGTTGCTATAAATGCCTTGGTCCAAAATAGCAGTGATTTTCCTTTAAGCTCTTTTGAGGTTGCCATGATTTGATTACCAGTATCTACGGCTTTACTTTTCCATTTTTTCAAGAAAGGTATTTTGGTTAACCGAATCAACACCCATTTTAAACCTCTTGGATTAATAAAAATCCCATAAACGATGATGGCTTGAAGTAAGATGATAAAAAGGTATCCGGCTATGAAAACCCCGAACATGCCCAAATCCGCATTTAAAAAAGAAAATCCGATATCCCCAAAAAAGATTTTATCGTAGCCAACAACGAGTATGATAATTGGGACAAAAAGGATATAAAAAAGTTCATCGAGGAGAGAAGTGACCAAGACTACAGCCGTTGTTCTACCCATGTTAATTCCTTCTTTGTTGACGATAAAGAGCGCCACAGCCGAACCTCCAACTACCGATGGCGTAATCGAGGATGCAAATTCCCAGAGCATAATTACCTGATAGCTTCGTTTCCAGCTTAGCTGTTTATCAGTTAAAAGACGAATCCGGTACATATAAGCAAGATGCCTTACAGCCATTAATAGTAAAGCAACAAAGATCCAAAAGGTAGTGATCCAGGTCCAATGAGCATCTCTGAAGACCTGCATATCAAAATCCTGAAAAATCAAAAAAGCAGCTACTCCCATTCCAATAATTACCGGCATAATAATTTTTTTGAAATGAAAATGCTTTAATATGCTATGTGCTTCCTCAGTCATAATTAATTTTTCGAGATGCAAATGTAAACATTGATTCTAAAGTGTTGATGGAATTTGCAAAAACATATTCACAGACTATTAACTCAATAGGCTTTAATTAAACTGCCACAAAGGCAGTTGGTTAAAAATAATAATGACATAATGGCGTTTATTTACAATGTATTTGCAATGGTACAGGATTTGAAAAAGGGTAAAGAAATAAAAAATTACACATTAAAATATAGGAGGAAAAACAATGAACTTAATAAAATTTAACAACCAGCCACGATTTACAAATCTTTTTGATCATGTAATGTTTAACGATGTTTTAGCCAATGATTATCATGCCAATTATTGCCGAAAACCAGCAACCAATATCATTGAAAATGAAGATAATTTTGAGCTGAGTTTGGCTGTACCGGGATTAGAAAAAGACGATATCAAAATTGATTTGGAAGACAATCTGTTAACAATTTCAGCAGAAAAAGAAGTAAAAACTGAAAACGTAAACTTTTCAAGAAAAGAATTTGCTTATCACAGTTTTAGCAGAGCTTTTACTTTGCCTAAAACAGTGGAAGCTGATAAAATTAAAGCAGATTATAAAAACGGGATTTTGAATATCATTATTCCCAAAATTGAAGAAGCTAAATTGAAGAAAGCAATTCAGATTTCATAATTTAAAGTTTAGGTTAATGCAAAGGGGTTACCGCAGTGTGCGAGTACCCCTTTTTTTGCATATTATTTAAAATTTCTATAAACCTTTCTCAACCCCAAATAAAGTTTATTCCCACTTTTGCCTTTTATGATCTTTTGAATGGATTGAGCCATGATCCGTCCGCTATCAAGCAACACATTTTTCTCGTCGTGAGTTAGGGCATGATAAAATCCATTTTTCCCGGCTAGTTCAATGGCTTTTAAACGATCGTCAAAAGGAAATTCCGGAGTTTCAAAAATAATACGTGGGCGAAAATTGTGATATCGATAAGGTTCTACATCGGTAAGCAGTTTACCATGTTCCTCTACAAATTCCCATAATAAGGAATCGCGATAAGGCAAGGCTGTATAAAATTCAACGCCGGTCAAATTAGAAGTTCTGGCAAATTCAATCGATTCTTTTACGCTTTCCAAAGTGTCGCCCGGATTGCCGATCATAAATTGCCCCATCACATCAATCCCGGCTTTGCGAAGCATTTGGATTCCTGCATAAATTTTTTCCCTGGTGGTATTTTTGTTCATCCGTTTCAACACTTCGTCATTAGCCGATTCAATCCCGACACTTACATTGTAGCACCCCGATTTGAACATCAAATCTGCAACTTCCTGTGTAACCAAATCAACCCGAATGGAGGTTGACCAGATGATCCCAAGTTTTTTCTCAATTAATAAATTACAAAATTCGATTACTCTTTTAGCGTCAATATTAAAACTATCGTCGTTAAAAATGATTGTTTTTCGCCCAAAATGCTTGATTAAAAACCTAATTTCAGCAAAAATATTTTCGGGTGAACGCTTGCGCCATTTATGGGTCCATAGTGAAGAAGAATTGCAGAACACGCAATTATAGGGACAACCTCTACTTGTTGTCAATCGGTGCTGATGATATTTCTTCATCTCAAACAAATCATAGGCGGGAAAAGGAATTTCATCAATATTTAAAATCAGTGATCGGGGTGTATTGATGTAAATTTTTTCCGATTCATTTTTGTAGATTAATCCATGGATGCTTTCAAGTTCTTTCTCCCCTTTAAAATAAGCGATAAGCTCAGAAAAAGTTTGTTCACCTTCGCCATAAATGGCAAAATCAAAAGGATAGCCCGATAAACATCTTTCTTTTTCAGTTGAGGCGTGGCTGCCTCCAATACAAATGGGTGTTTCGGGATAAGATTGTTTTAGTTTTTCAGCCATTTCAATGGCTTCGTCAAAAACCTGACTTGAAGCAGTGAAAGCAAAAAGATCGTATGCCTGACTAAAAAAATTCTCGAAATCTTTTCTATGGGCGATTCTGGTATCCAACAACTTGAACTCTAAATCCAAATGATGTTGCCGGGCATAAGAAGCCAAATAACCTAACCCAAGATGAATGGCAGCATCTTTTAAGTTTCGGTTGGGATTGATTAGTCCGATTCTCAACTTTTTTGAGAGATGTAATCTGGTTAAAGCCATTTTTAAATGTTTTTCAATAAAAGTTGATCCCGGATTTAGATAAAACTAGAATCTATTTTCCGAATATTGTTCTTCGTAATATTTTAAATAAGATCCCGAAGTAACATTGTTCAACCAATTTTCATTCTCAAGATACCAGTCGATGGTTTTTTCTATTCCTTCTTCAAACTGTAAACTGGGTTTCCAGCCCAACTCTTTTTGTAGTTTAGAAGAATCGATGGCATAACGCAAATCATGACCAGCGCGGTCTTTTACATAAGTGATCAATTTTTCTGAGCTTCCTTCTTGACGACCCAATTTTTGATCCATTTTTTTACACATCAATTTGATCAAATCAATATTGGTCCATTCATTATTTCCCCCAATATTATAAGTCTCTCCGTTTTTTCCTTTATGGAAAACTAAATCGATAGCACGTGCATGATCTTCAACATACAGCCAATCGCGGATATTTTCACCTTTTCCGTAAACCGGCAAAGGTTTATTGTTTTTAATGTTATGGATGAATAGCGGAATCAATTTTTCAGGAAACTGAAAACCACCATAATTATTCGAACAATTTGAAATTACCGTTGGAAGCCCAAAAGTATCGTTATAGGCTCTAACCAAATGATCGGAACTTGCCTTGGATGCTGAGTATGGACTATGCGGATCGTAAGCGGTAGTTTCTGTGAAAAGCCCTGTTTCACCCAGTGAGCCATAAACCTCATCAGTAGAAATGTGATAAAATAATTTCCCCTCCATTTGATCTTTCCAGCTATGTTTTGCAGCATTTAGCAAATTTACCGTACCAACAATATTGGTGAAAATAAATTCCATTGGATTTGAAATGGATCGATCAACATGCGATTCGGCCGCAAGGTGGATAACCCCGTCAAATTTTCTTTCTTCAAACAATTTCTGAATAAAATCGCCGTCAACGATATCGCCTTTAACGAATTCATAATTCGGAGCTTTTTCGATATCGGTTAAATTTGCCAAATTCCCTGCATAGGTAAGTTTGTCAAGATTAACTATTTTGTACTCAGGATATTTATTTACGAATAATCGCACCAGATGCGATCCAATAAAACCTGCTCCTCCTGTAATTAAGATAGTCTTCATACTTAGTTTTCTTTTAGTTTTTTCTCCCACTTCCATGCAGAAAGGGTCATTTCATCTAATGTTTTTTGAGCTTTCCAGCCCAATTCAACATTTGCAAAATTGGTGTCGGCCCAAACTTGCTCAACATCCCCGGCCCTTCGACCAACAATTTTATAATTGAGTTTCTGTCCTGATACTTTTTCAAAAGATTTGATTACCTCCAACACCGAATAACCATTTCCGGTTCCTAAATTAAAATACTCAAATGTTTTTTTCATTTTTTGATTAACCATTCGCTCAACGGCAATCACATGCGCTTTTGCCAAATCAACAATGTGTATGTAGTCGCGAATAGCTGTTCCGTCAGGGGTATTATAATCGTCGCCAAACACGCTCAATTGTTGACGAGTACCGATGGCTGTTTGCGTAATATAAGGCATCAAACAGTTGGGAACTCCCAAGGGAAGTTCGCCAATGATGGCACTTTCGTGAGCCCCAATTGGATTGAAGTACCGCAAAGCAATGCCTTTTATATTGGATGATTTAACGGTGTCAAAAATAATTTCTTCGGAAATTTGTTTGGTGTTTCCGTAAGGTGATTCTGCTTTTTGGATAGGTGCATCTTCACTCACAGGAAGTTTTTCAGGTTGACCATAAACCGTGCAACTTGACGAAAATACCAGATTCACAATCCCATTATCTTTCATCGATTGTAGAATGTTCACCAACGAAAAAAGATTGTTGTGATAATATTTTAGCGGTAAATCCACCGATTCTCCAACTGCCTTAAAAGCCGCAAAATGGATGATGCCATCAATATCGGAATTTCGTTTAAAAAAGTCAACTGTTTTTTGCGAATCAGCTAAATCAAAATTTTCGAAAGCCGGTTTAATCCCGCTAATTTTTTCAATGGCATCCAGCACCTTAATGTTTGAATTGGAAAGGTTGTCAACGATGATCACTTCGTATCCTTTTTGTTGAAGTTCAACACAGGTATGCGATCCGATATAACCTGTTCCTCCGGTTACCAGTATCTTCATGAATAATTATTTTTTAATGATGATTGTTGATCTCTCATAATTTCAAAATCTTATCATCAAGAAGTTGATATTTTTTTTTGCTTTCCACACATTCGGCAATGCCATTTTCATCAAATACTAATCGATGCCCATATTCGCTTACCCAACCTATTTGCTTTGATGGATTACCAATAACCAGTGCGTAAGGTTTGACATCTTTAGTCACAACGGCTCCTGCACCAATCATTGCATATTCACCCATTTCAATTCCACAAATAATGGTTGCATTTGCGCCAATACTGGCCCCTTTCCGAATAAAGGTCTTTTCGTATTGATCCTTCCTTATGATGGCACTTCTTGGATTTTTAATATTCGTAAAAACCATAGAAGGGCCTAAAAACACATCATCCTCACAAACCACCCCTGAATAAATTGAAACATTATTTTGAACTTTGACGTTTTTACCCAAAATCACTTCTGGGGAAACAACAACGTTCTGTCCAATATTGCAATTTTCACCAAGGATACAATTTGACATGATGTGTGAAAAATGCCAGATTTTAGTGCCTGCACCTATTTGGCAGCCTTCGTCGATAACAGTGCTTGGGTGAGCAAAAAAATCAGTTGACATGTTTTATTTATTTACAAATTCCAATACAGATTCAGTAATAAATGCAATTTGTTCGTCATCAATTTCAGTATGCATAGGTAAAGATAATACTCTTTTGCAAACATCTTCAGTAACCGGGAAATCACCTTCTTTATACCGTGGGTCCTGATATGCTTTTTGCAAATGAAGCGGCACCGGGTAATAAATTGGAGCAGGGATTCCTTTAGATTCTAAATATTCGTGAAGCCCTTCCCTGTCAATATTTTTTGTGAGCAAAGTATATTGATGGAAAACATGGGTTGATTGTGCAAATTGTGCAGGTACCTGCAAATTCTTGCACTTAGAGAACGCCTGGTTATAAGCATTAGCAGCTTTATTTCTGGCTTCTGAGTATTCATTCAAATATTTCAATTTAACATTCAAGATAGCCGCCTGAATGCTATCAAGTCTTGAGTTTACCCCAATTAAATCGTGGTAATATCTAACCACCATTCCATGATTTGCAATAATTCGGCACTGATTGGCTAATTCATCATCATTAGTAAATATTGCTCCACCGTCACCATAAGCACCAAGGTTTTTAGAAGGGAAGAAAGAAGTACATCCAACTTCACCAATGGTTCCGGCTTTCTTGATTTCCCCATTTTTAAAGGTATAATCCGCACCAATAGCCTGACAAGCATCTTCAATTACTTTTAAATTAAATTCGGCGGCAATTTCCATGATTGCATCCATATCGGCACATTGTCCGAATAGATGAACAGGAACGATCGCCTTGGTTTTAGTGGTTATCGCTTTGCGAACAGAATCCGGATCGATATTAAAAGTGTTCGGATCGATGTCGACCAGAACCGGAGTAAGTCCTAATAAAGCAATAACTTCAGCAGTGGCAATAAAGGTAAAAGAAGTTGTGATTACTTCATCACCCGGTTTGAGGCCTAAAGCCATCATTGCAATTTGTAATGCATCGGTACCGTTGGCGCATGGAATTACATGCTTAACTCCTAAATACTTTTCTAAATTCGACTGAAAGGTTTTAACGGCTGGTCCGTTAATAAACGCAGTAGTATCAAGCACTTCATGAATCGCACCATCAATTTCTCCTTTAATCTTCTCATACTGACCCTTCAGGTCAACCATATTAATTTTCTTCATTCTGTTTTTTAATTTTAGGTTATTATTGAAGGAAAAAATTGAAAATTTCCTTCAGTTTGTCTTTTAAGGTGTAAAATTAGGGATATTTACTAAATGAAGAATAAATAATTAAGTTAGATGAATATTTAGTTAATAAAGTAGCTTGAATAATTTCTGTAATTTCTAAAATTGCAAAGATTAGGTAAATTTATAATACCTTTGATAGTGCTATTTTGCGATTTAATATTTTATAAAACGAGCATGTTCGTAAATCGCGATCAAGGATGAAAATTTCACATGCAAGCTCCCTGCCCGAATCTTTTCGTTCAGGCGGGCATCCGACCAAGCTGTATGCACCTGCCTGTCAGCAGACAGGGCAGGCAAGTTTAATAATATTTATTTACAGATGAAATTCTTATATAATTTTCTCATTTCAGTGTTCTACTTTGCAATTATAATTGCCTCTTTGGTAAATAAAAAAGCAAAAAAATGGTTAAATGGCAGAAAAAACGTTTTTGAATCGCTACTATATTCGGTTGCGGCAGGAGATGAGATTATCTGGATTCATTGTGCTTCACTTGGCGAATTTGAACAAGGCCGACCCATTATAGAAGGCCTCAAAAAAGCGCATCCGAATTATAAGATTTTACTTAGTTTTTTCTCACCGTCAGGTTATGAAATAAGAAAAAATTATGAGTATGCGGATATTGTTACTTATCTTCCTTTAGACACATATTCAAATGCAAAGAAATTTATTAGTATTATTAATCCCAAGCTTGTAATTTTTGTAAAATATGAGTTTTGGTTTAATTATCTGGCAGAACTTAAAAAGCAAAGAATCCCGGTCATTTTTATTTCTTCCATTTTTAGGCCCGATCAATACTTTTTCAAATCTTATAGCAGTTGGTTTAGGAAGGCATTAAAGAATATCGACCATTTTTTTGTTCAGAATGAAGAATCAAAAGAGCTACTTCAAAATATTGGAATTAATCAGGTGACCACTTGTGGTGATACCCGTTTCGACCGGGTATATCAATTGGCACAGAATCCATTGAAATTTGAAATCATCAATCTATTTAAGGGAGAAAGTAAATTGATAGTTGCCGGGAGTACCTGGCCTCAAGATGAAGAGCAACTCATCCCGATCATAAACAAGTTTCCAGAAATAAAATTTATTATCGCTCCACATGAGGTACATCCTTCCAGAATTGAACAAATTCAGAAAAAAATCGGCTCGAAAGCAGGATTACTTTCAAGTGCCAAAATAAATGAGCTTGATAATTACAACGTTTTGATAGTCGATAGTATTGGGGTACTTGCGCATGTATATCAGTACGCAACTATTGCCTATATTGGCGGTGGATTCAAAACCGGACTACACAATATTCAGGAACCCGTGACTTTCGGTATTCCGGTAGTTTTTGGGCCTAAGTTTCAAAAATTTCAGGAAGCCAATGATTTGATTAAATTGAAAGGTGCTTTTTCAATCAAAAACAGTAATGAACTCCTTGAAATTTTCTCAAATTTGATCGTCATTAAGGATCTGTATCAGAATGCTTGTCAAACAAATAAGAATTACGTAAATCAAAGTGTTGGGGCTTCCAAAATAATATTGAATTACCTGAATGAATTATTAGAAAATTAAGAATTTATATAAAACGAGAAAAATGATAAAAGTTAATTGTGCAAAAAAGTATGGGACCAATAGTAGTTTGGTAATCTTAATATCCGACCTTAAACAATTGCCAAAGGATCTCTTAAATAAAGGCGAAATCGCATTTATCAAAAAAAGCTTTGAGCAGGAAATTAAAAGTGTTGAGCTTAATAAAATGTCGTATTGGATTTTCATCCAAATGATTGATCCGAAAAAAGATTTGAACAGCACAAGTGAGAATGCCAGAAAATCGGGGGATAAATTATTAGAAGTCATCAATATACACAAGCTCACAAGTGTTTCTGTTCTCGATTACACCAAGAATGAACTTTTGGCGCTTCCTTTTGCTGAAGGGATGTCGTTGGGGAATTATCAATTCTTAAAATATTTCAAAGAAAAGACAAAAAAGCAAAATGCGCTGTCGGAAATTAAAATTATTTCAAATATTATCGACCCCAAAAGCATCGGGCAATTGAATATTTTAACCGAAGCAAATGCAATTGCAAGGACTTTGGTCAATGAGCCTGTTTCTTATTTAACCGCTGAAAAGTTATCAGAAGAGATTAAACAAATTTTTAGCGAGACTAATGTAAAGGTTGAGGTCCTAAATAAAAAGAAGATTGAAAGCCTGAAAATGGGAGGTTTATTGGCCGTCAATAAAGGGAGTATTGATCCCCCGACTTTTAATATTATTGAATACAAACCCGAAACTGTTGTGAATCAAAAACCTTATGTTTTTGTGGGCAAAGGGGTAGTTTATGATACCGGTGGGATGAATATTAAAACGGAAGATCATATGAATGATATGAAATGCGATATGGCAGGCGGAGCAGCCGTTACTGGTGCCATCTATGCAATTGCAAAAGCAAAACTTCCGGTATATGTTATTGGCTTAATCCCGGCCACCGATAATCGCCCTGATGGAAATGCTTATGTAAGCGGAGATGTTATTTATATGCATAACGGAACCAGTGTTGAAGTACTAAATACGGACGCTGAAGGCAGAATAATTCTTGCTGATGCCCTTTCTTACGCAAAAAAATATGAGCCTGAACTCGTCATTGATTTAGCAACATTAACAGGTGCTGCACAGCGAGCTATCGGGCATAATGGATCTGTAGCCATGGGAACTAAGTCGGAAAACGAAATGAAATTATTGTTGGAAAGCGGGTACCGGGTTCATGAACGCATTGTTGAATTTCCCTTTTGGGAAGAATATGATGAGGAAATAAAATCTTCGATAGCCGATATCAAAAATCTTGGAGGTCCAACAGCCGGAGCCATTACGGCAGGAAAGTTCTTAGCTCATTTTACCGATTATCCTTACATCCATCTGGATATTGCAGGAACCGCATTTTTAAATAAAAAGGATAGCTACCGCGGACTCGGAGGTACAGGTGTTGGGGTTCGGCTCTTGTTCGATTTCATCAAACATAAAATTAAGTAAATTGCCTGATAATTTTGTATTTAGACAGGCTGCTCAAATATGAGGGAGCGTCAAAAAAAATTAATATCTCTTAAACCAAAAAGTAGTTGAGATAATTAAATATTATCTTTGCAATTCCTTTTAAATAATATAAAAATGAGTGAAATTGAGGAAACAGAAAATGTGATCAGGGTTGGAATTTCGCATGGAGATATCAACGGAATTGGATATGAGGTTATCATTAAATCGTTTCGCGATCCCCGTATTTTGGAGTTGTTCACCCCCGTGGTTTATGGGTCATCAAGAGCAGCATCTTATCACCGAAAAGCGATAAACCTTCAAGAGTTTAGTTTTAACATAATTAAGTCGGCCGATCAAATAAGCCCCTTGAAAGCAAATTTGATCAATTGCTGTGAGAGAGAAGTGAAAATTGAACTGGGCAAATCAAGAAATGATGCAGGGGAACTTGCACTGCAATCGTTAGAAGAAGCTGTTGCAGGTTTGAAAAATAAAGATATTCAAATATTGGTAACGGCACCAATTAATAAACATAATATTCAATCCAACGGATTTAAATTTCCGGGACATACTGAATATTTAGCTGAGAATTTTGGCAATCAAACCCCTTTAATGTTAATGGTTTGTGATAGTATAAGACTAGGTGTTGTCACTGGTCATATTCCACTTAAGGATGTTTCTGCTACTTTAACCATTGATTTAATTATGGAAAAAGTACAAATCATGAACGAGAGTTTAAAAATTGATTTTGGAATCCGCAAACCAAAAATTGCCATACTTGGTTTAAATCCGCATGCCGGTGATGAAGGATTACTCGGAACTGAAGATATAGAGGTAATTTTACCAGCAATCAGGAAGGCGTTTGATGAAAATATATTAGCTTATGGTCCCTATCCGGCAGATGGATTTTTTGGATCTCAATCCTATAAAAACTTTGATGGGGTGCTGGCCATGTATCACGATCAGGGATTGATTGCTTTTAAAACCCTGGCATTTGAAAGTGGTGTAAATTATACCGCAGGACTTTCAATTGTTCGAACATCTCCGGCGCATGGCACTGCTTATGATATTGCCGGTAAAAACTTAGCTTCAAGTGAGTCTTTTATAAGTGCCATCTATCTTGGAATTGAAATCTATAAAAACAGGTTAATGCATCAGGAATTAGTTAAAAATCCGCTGATAACAACCGAACAAGAAACTAATAATTCGGCAAACTAAACAGCCATGCCAAATTCAGATTATCAAATAAAGGAGATCGTAAAGATCGTTCAAGGGGATTTTTATCCCGGAACAGAAAAAGATTCTATTGTCAGAGATATTCTGATTGATAGCAGAAGACTGATATCTCCTGTGCGTTGTATGTTCATAGCACTCAGTAGTAAAAGGAACAATGGGCATCTTTATATTAAGGAGCTTTACGATAAGGGCATTCGTCATTTCATGGTCACAAAATTACCTGATGATATCAAATCATTTAAGGAAGCCAATTTTATAAGGGTAAAGAATACCCTTGATGCTTTGCAGTTTTTAACAGCATTCCATCGTAAAAGGTTTGATATTCCGGTGATTGGCATTACAGGAAGTAATGGGAAGACAATTATTAAAGAATGGCTTTATCAATTATTGCGAACAGATAAAAATATTATCAGAAGCCCAAAAAGTTATAATTCTCAAATTGGAGTGCCATTGTCTGTTTGGCAAATGAATGATGAGCATGAGTTGGCGATTTTTGAAGCCGGAATTTCCGAGACTGAGGAAATGGAAAAGCTTCGTAAAATTATTGAGCCGAATATTGGATTGTTTACAAATGTGGGTCATGCTCATGATGAAAACTTCATCAATCTTCAGCAAAAGGCCGGGGAAAAACTTAAGCTATTTACAAAGGTTGATGTTTTAATTTATTGTGTTGATCATTCAGAAATTCAGGGAGTAATTATACGATCTGAAATCCTGAACAGGATTAAATCCTTCACCTGGAGTTATAAGGGAGAGGCTGATTTGCATAATCTTTCTGTTATAAAACAAAATAATATTACAGTTATTTCAGGAAAATTCAATGACAAAGACATTCAGATACAGATTCCATTTATCGATGATGCATCCATTGAAAATGCAGTTCATTGCTGGGCAGTCATGCTTTACATGGGATACAACCAATCCGTAATCTCAGAACGGATGCTACAGCTTTCTCCAATTGCAATGCGGTTGGAGATGAAGGAAGGTATTAACAATTGTTCAATCATTAACGATAGTTATAATTCAGATATTAATTCGTTAAGTATCGCGTTGGATTTTCTGAAACAACAAAAACAACATACCAAAAGAACGGTAATTCTGTCTGATCTGCTTCAAAGTGGACGAAGTGAATTGGATTTATATGGTTATATCTCGGAATTATTGGAGAGCAAAGGAATTCAAAAACTAATTGGAATCGGAGATGCCATTAGTAATAGTAGGGATCGATTTAAAATGGAGAAATATTTCTTTTCAAGTACGGAAGATTTCTTAAATAAATTTCCATTTACTTCGTTCAACCATGAAACAATATTGCTAAAAGGGGCCCGGTTTTTCGAATTTGAACAGATTAGTAGGGCCTTGCAACAAAAAGCGCATGAAACCGTTTTGGAAATCAATTTAAATTCACTCATCAACAATCTGAATTTTTATCGAAACAAATTAAAAAATCCGGCGACTAAAATCATGGCAATGGTTAAAGCTTTTTCCTATGGTAGTGGAAGTTTCGAAATAGCCAATGCCTTGCAATTTCACCATGTTGATTATTTGACGGTTGCTTATTCGGATGAAGGCGTAGAATTACGTAAAGCCGGAATCAATACTCCCATCATGGTTATGAATCCGGATTGGCAAAGTTTTGACAGCATCATTAAGTACAATTTAGAACCCGAAATATATAGCTTCCGAATTCTTAGTTTGCTCGAAAAATCGATCAGAGAAAATATTATCCCTGCGAATAAACCAGTTAAAATCCATATTAAACTTGACACAGGAATGCATCGTTTGGGTTTTGAAGAGCATGATATAGCGCAATTGTTGGAGCGATTAAAACAAAATAAATCAATTTACCTTCAATCCGTTTTTTCCCATTTGGCAGGCAGTCAGGATAAGGCATTCGACGATTTTACGCAACTGCAAATCTCCCGTTTTCAAAAAATGAGCAAGGAGATTATTTCACATGCCGATGATCATCCGGTACTTTGCCATATTCTTAACTCAGCCGGAATTAGCCGTTTTCCGGATGCCCAATTCGACATGGTACGATTAGGGATTGGACTTTATGGTATTTCAACCGATAAGTTAGAACAAGCAGAACTTGAAAATGTGAGTACCTTAAAATCTACCATTTCACAAATCAAACGAATAAAAGTTAACGAAACTGTAGGGTATAATCGTTCCGGCAAAGCAAAAAAGGAAATGATCATCGCAATTATACCTGTAGGGTATGCCGATGGATTAAGCATGAGCTTAGGTAATGGGGTTGGAAAGTTATGGTTGAACGATAAGTTTGCTCCCATTATTGGCAACATTTGCATGGATATGTGCATGATCGATATTTCTGACATTACAGCTATTGAAGGTGATGAAGTGATTATTTTTGGCGAGAATTATCCGATTTGGGAAATGGCAGAAAGTATCAAAACCATCCCCTATGAAATTTTGACCGGGATTTCGCGCAGAGTTAAGCGGATTTATTTTCAGGAATAAATGGGAACTGCATATTTAATCGAAATAGTTGCATTTACCGGAATAAATCATAACTTTAATGCTGTTTTGGATTTAATTACTAAAAATTTAAGTAATTTTGTATTCTATTAATGAATTAAAATGGAAGACTTTATATATGTTCTGGTTGGTGTGGCTTGGGTAGCTTATTCGATTTATAACCAAGGCCAAAAGCAGAAACGTAAACAGGAGTCTAAGTCCGAAGTTAGATCAGATGAGGTTTATTCTAAAACTGAAAGTAAATTCGAATCCATTTTAAATGAGAAGTTTAATTTTGAGAGTCTTTTCGAGGTCGAAGAAAGCAAAGAGGATTATTTAGATAGTCAATTTTCGGAACTTGATGTTGTAGAAGAAGTGGAGAAATATTCGTTCAACAAATCTGAAGCCGAAGGTGTTTCAGCTTTTAGGACAAAGCAGGAAGTAGGTCCAAACCAAGTTATAAGAAACGAAACTGAATACCACGAGGAAGACGATATGATGAATAATCTGATAGGTGATTTATTAAACGATAGAGGTGAATTTGATGTGAGAAAAGCAGTCATTTATTCTGAGATTCTTAATCCTCCTTATATTAAGATTTAAGGTAGCATAATTGAAAAATAATCATTACAGTATAAAAAGAGTTCAATGATTTATTGTTTTTACAAAAATTTTGAGGACACACAAGGCTTAGTTGGCCAAGGCGCATAAATTGTATTGTTAATTTATGCCATCAATTTTATTATTTATATAGAAAGACCTTAGTTTAGGGTCTTTTTTATCTGCTTACAAAAAATGAAATTATGTCAGACATTAGGTATTATACAGAGGAAGGGTTGCAAAAATTAAAGAATGAGTTGGAGCAACTAATGGTGATCGAACGTCCATTAATATCCAAACAAATTGCGGAAGCAAGGGACAAGGGCGATTTATCTGAAAATGCGGAATATGATGCTGCAAAAAATGCCCAAGGCATGCTGGAATTAAAAATTTCCAAATTGCAGGAGATGATCAGTAATGTCCGCATTATTGACGAATCAAAACTTGATAATTCAAAAGTGTTGATCCTATCGAGAGTAAGGCTTAGAAATTTGCAAAATAATGCAGAAATGTCTTATGTACTTGTACCTGAGAAGGAGGCAGATTTAAAAAGTGGCAAACTCTCCGTTACCTCACCGATTGCTAAAGGTTTGTTGGGGAAAAGTGTAGGTGAGCAAGCTCAAATTTCAGTTCCTGCAGGCAGTATTATTTTTGAAATTCTTGAAATCTCGAGATAATTATAAAATATAAAATTATGGCATCCATTTTTACCAAAATTATTAAGGGTGAAATCCCTTCATATAAAGTGGCCGAAGATGAGCATTTTTATGCCTTCCTTGATATTAATCCTTTATCAAAAGGTCATACCCTTGTGGTTCCGAAGCAAGAAATTGATTATATTTTTGATTTGGACGATCAGTATTTAGGAGCTTTGCACATTTTCTCCAAAAAAGTATCAAAAGCCATTTCAGAGGTTATCCCTTCGAAAAGGATAGGTGTTGTTGTTTATGGTTTGGATGTACCACATGCCCATATTCACCTTATCCCATTAATTGAGGGTAATGAAATTAATTTTAATAGTGAAAAGGTAAAACTCAGTCCCGAACAAATGATTGAAATTGCGAAAAAGATTTTAGCAGCTTTTTCAGCAAAACATTAATTCAATTTTTAAAGAAACTAAAAAGAGGTTCTGTCGAGACTTGCATTGAGCTTGTCGAAATGTAGTCGAGACTTGGCATCATTTCTTAATAAGCCCTTTCGTTACGTCCTTCAATATAATTAATGAATGATCGGTTCACAACACGATTTCCTCCGGGAGTCGGGTAGTTTCCGGTAAAATACCAATCTCCCAAATGATTTGGGATGGCTTCATGCAAATCTTCAATGGTTTGATAAATCACCTGAACTTTAGCTTTTAAGTCTTTATGGGTAAGCATTTGAGCTATTTTTTCGGAGATTTGTTCGGCTGTAAATGGTTTGTAAATATTTTTAACATAATTTACCACCTGTTCCTTTGGGAGCTTATCCTGAGCCTTACATTTATTATAAACTTCATTGATGATGTGATTTTGCCTGGTGTCGCCCAATAATTCAATCACGGCCCTGAAAGCAATAAAATCATTGAGTTTCGCCATATCAATGCCATAACAATCAGGATAACGAATTTGTGGGGCCGAAGAAGCAACAATGATCTTTTTTGGATTTAATCGGTCAAGAATACGAAGGATACTTTGTTTAAGGGTGGTTCCCCTAACAATCGAATCATCAATTACAACCAGGTTATCAGTATCTTTAGTCACCGTTCCATAAGTCACATCATAAACGTGCGCTACCAGATCATCGCGCTGGGTATCCTGTGTGATAAAAGTCCTGAGCTTTAAATCTTTTACGGCTACTTTTTCAATTTGTGGTTTTAACTTAAATATTTCCTTGAGCTTTTCCGGAGTCGCATCTTTGCCAAGTTGAAGGATCTTTTCAGTTTTGATACCGTCGCAGAAATTGTCCATTTCCTCCATTAATCCCCTGAAAGCCACAGAAGCCGTATTTGGGATATAGGAAAAAACCGTTTTATCAAGTTTGTAGTCAACAGCCTTTAAAATAGCTGGTGTGAGCAAGCTTCCAAGTTTTTTTCGTTCTTTATAAATATCTTCATCTGTACCCCTTGAAAAATAAATTCGTTCGAACGAACAAGCTTTTTTAGGCAAAGCCTCAGTATAAGGATGAGTTCCGGTTGTGCCATCTTTTTTAACAATAAGTGCATGCCCTGGTTGTAATTCTTTAATCTGGTCGGTTTGCAAATTGAACGCGGTTTGAATTACGGGACGCTCAGAAGCAGCGATAACAATTTCATCATCATGATAAAAGAATGCAGGTCTGATGCCTGAAGGATCGCGCATTACAAAAGCATCGCCATGGCCGATCATTCCGGTTATTACAAAACCCCCATCCCAATCGCGCGAAGCACGGCCTAAGACATTTAATACATCAAGGTCTTTGGCAATTAATTCAGAAATGTCTTTTTGAAGATGTCCGTCATTTTTAAATTTCCGATAAAGTTTGTCATTTTCCTCATCAATAAAATGACCTATTTTTTCCAAAATGGTAACCGTATCGGAAGTTTCGACAGGCGATTGGCCATAGGCGATCAACTCTGCAAATAATTGATCCATATTGGTTAAATTGAAATTCCCGGCAATGGCTAAATTGCGGGTTTTCCAGTTATTCCTTCTGATGAATGGGTGAAGTGATGAGGGAGTATTTCCACCAAAGGTACCATAGCGTAAGTGGCCAATATATAATTCGCTAATGAAAGGTACGTTATGTTTAAGCCAGCCTATATCGTTTAATCGTGCAGGATGACTTTTTTTAATCAGTTCCATTTGATCATAGACCTGTCCGAAAATCTCCTTAAGTGCAGTTGGTGAATTTGAGCGTATCCGATTGATGTATTTATGCCCGGGAGGCATGTCAAATTTAATATTTGCAATACCTGCACCATCCTGGCCACGGTTGTGTTGCTTCTGCATCAGCAAATAAAGCTTGTTAAAACCATAGAAAGCGGTCCCGTATTTTTCCAGATAAAACTCCAATGGTTTCAATAAACGAACAAAGGCGATTCCACATTCATGCTTTATAGCATCACTCATAATTGCAAATTTTAATGAACTACAAAAATAATCATTTATTAAAATGCTTTTGCCCTTCGTGAATAAGTTTTATTTTTATGCTCTTTTAAAATGAGATTATGATTAAGATTCGTGAAGCAAATAAAACAGATATTCCATTTATTGTTGACTTTCAGTTGATCATGGCGATGGAATCGGAAGGAATGGAACTGGAATTGGAAGTATTGCAAAATGGAGTGAGTGCTGTTTTTGATGACCCTGGTAAAGGTAAATACTATGTTGCTGAATATAATGGCGAGGTTGTAGGCTCAATGTTAAACACATTCGAATGGAGCGATTGGCGAAATGGAACGATTATTTGGTTTCAATCGGTTTATGTGAAACCCGAATTCCGCAAACTTGGAATCTTTAAAGAGATGTACCTGCATATAAAACAAAGAGTAATTAATGACGATTCGATGAAAGGCATGCGTTTGTACGTTGATAGCGGAAACGAAAGAGCTCAGAAAGTATATCAGGCAATTGGAATGACGGGTGATCATTACGATACTTATGAATGGATGAAATAATAAAATCAAATCTATATGAAATTTACAAAATCAATATTTGGATTGGCAGCAATGATATTTCTGTCGGGTTCAATTTATGCACAAGTTGATAAAAGCGATTGGGAAGGAAATACACCTGATGGATGTACCTCGATTACGGTTGGGAAAAAAGCCACCATCGATGGATCGGTAATTACTTCACATACTGACGATAGTCACAGAACCCGATCATGGATGAATATCATCCCTGCTCAAAAGCATAAGAAAGGAAGCACTACACCTATGTTTAAAAGATTGGCCAATGATAATTTTAAAATGCCAACCTATGAGCATAAAGAAATAGGATCTATCCCACAGGTTTCAGAAACATATGGGTTTATTAATACTGCTTATCCTTGCATGAATACCGAACAGCTCGCAATGGGTGAGTCTACTTTTGGTGGACGCGAAGAATTGATTTCTGATAATGGACTGATTGATTGTCAGCGATTATGCCAGTTAATGCTTGAAAGATGCACCACTGCTCGCGATGCCATAAAAATGGCTGATGAGTTGACTAAAAAATATGGTTGGAATGATGCGGGCGAAGCATTGACCATTGCTGACACCAAAGAAGTCTGGCATTTCGAAATTGTTGGACCGGGTAAGGGAAAAACAGGAGCAGTTTGGGTTGCCCAACGAGTGCCAGATGATCATGTCTCGGTAAACGTAAATGCTTCAACTATAAAAGAAATTGATTTAAATCAGCCTGATTATTTCATGGCCTCCGAAAATATTTTTGAGGTAGCCAAAGCAAATGGTTGGTGGAACCCAGAAAAAGAAACTTTCAGGTTTTGTTATGCCTATGCTCCGGAAAGCAGAACTTCCATGGCTTCAAGAAGAAGGGAATGGAGGGTTTTTGATTTATTGGCGCCATCTTTAAAATTGGATCCGAATGCCGAAAATTATCCATTTTCAGTTAAACCTGATGAATTGGTAACTTTAGAAAAATTGGTTACTATTTTTCAGGATACCTATGAAGGAACGCCTTTTGACATGACCAGAGATTTACAGGTTGCTGATGATAAGGGGAATATGGTTAAGTCTCCATTAGCAAATCCTCAAATGCCTTATGATGAAAACAAATTGTTCAGAATCAACGGTGGCTGGGGCTGGAGAGGCGAACGGAATATTGCTCGTTGGTACACCATGTATGCAACCATCATTCAATGTCGTGATTGGTTGCCTAACCATATTGGAGGCGTGGTATGGCTGGCTCAGGATAATGTGGCAACTTCCATTTACATTCCGGTATATAGCGGAGTAAATGATTTGCCCGAATCATATAAAACTCCGGGTAGGCCGAATGGTTATACGATGAAAAGTGCCTGGTGGGCATTTAATCGCTTAGGTACACTTGCTTCTCAGCGCTGGGGCGATATGCGTCATGATGTGGATGCCGTTTGGAAACCCATGCAAAAAGAACTTTTTGACAAACAGCAAAGCTTCGAGCAGGAGGCGGTTAAAATCTATAAAAAAGATCCAAGATCTCTTGATAAATTCTTAACGGATTATACCATGCTTCATGGTGAAAAAGTAGTAAGTAAAGCATGGGATCTTGGGGATTTTCTTTGGACTAAATACGACGAATTATTTTAATCATTGAGGCTCATCTATTCGGGTGGGAATTGATCTGATTCTGTTCTCGACATACTTCGGCTGGCTCAGTACAAGCGCTCGAACAGACATAAAATGTTTGGAAAACTATAATTTGGCAGGCATCTCGATCTTTTTAAGAGGTGACCTGGACTCCAATGTTCTCGACAGCCAGCCAAATTAAGCGGAACTAGAAGTATTTAGCTTATCAATTTTTATCCGTCATTGGATGTAAACTATCGTGTGGTTTATAATTTTGTTTACATCCTGTTCATTGATATAAATAAACAGTTTAAATATCTAAACAATTAAGAACTTCCTCTATATTTCCGTTCCTACAACAAAACTATTCACCTCATTCAGATTTAGGCATCTTTAATTTCATTATTATTGTATCTGACAAACCAGATATTTTCAAAAACCAAATAAAATGAAAAATGTTACCAGACTTGTCGGCATGTTAGTTGTCGCATTAATAATGAGTTTCGCATTCAGTGGAAATCTTTATTCTCAATCAAATTCTAAAATTACAAATCCGGAAGATTATTTTGGATTTAAACCCGGAGCAGATAGAATGCTCTTCACCTATGAACAACTAATCTCTTATCTTCAAAAAATTGATGAGCAATCTGATAAAATCAAATTGGTTGACATTGGAAAATCACCCATGGGAAAACCAATGTATATTGCTTTTCTTTCTTCCGCAGAAAATATTGCAAAGTTGGATGAACTTAAAGAAATTAATAAAAAATTGGCATTGAATGCTGATTTATCAATAAATGAACGAGCCCAATTGATTAAAAATGGAAAGGTTTTCGTATTGGGAACACTTTCAATGCACTCAGGTGAAGTTGGTCCGGCCCAAGCATCTCCACTCATAGCTTATGAATTAATCACCAGTAAAGAAGAAGGTGTTTTGAAATGGTTGGATGACGCGGTTTACATGATGGTTCCAAATCATAATCCTGATGGGATGGATATGATCGTCGAAAACTATCTAAAATACAAAGGCACCAAATATGAAGGTAGTTCAATGCCGGGAGTATATCATAAATATGTGGGTCATGATAATAATCGTGATTTTATCACCCTTTCGCAATCGGATAATGCTGCCATTGCTGCCATTTACAATTTAACATGGTATCCTCAGGTGCTGGTCGAAAAGCACCAAATGGGCTCTACCGGTATTAGGTATTTTGTCGCTCCGCCGCACGATCCGATCGCTGAAAATATAGATGCCGGCATCTGGAATTGGGTAGGTTTGTTTGGCTCTAATCTGATAAAAGACATGACAAAGGATGGACTTAAAGGGGTTGGCCAACATACCATTTTCGACATGTATTGGCCTGGATCTACCGAAACTGCCCTGTGGAAAAATGTGATTGGTTTATTAACTGAAGGTGCCAGTGCGAAAACCGCAACGCCAATTTTTATCGAACCCAACGAACTATCAGTAGGAGGGAAAGGTTTATCGGAATACAAAAAAAGCATTAACATGCCCGAACCCTGGCCAGGTGGATGGTGGAGACTTGGAGATCTTGTTGATTACGAAATATCATCCACTAAATCTATCTTGAGAACAGCATCAACTTATCGAAAAGAAATTCTGGAATTCAGAAATGACATGGCAATTACAGAAGTAAATAAAGGGAAAACCGAAGCACCTTATTACTATATCTTACCCCAAAAACAACATGATTACAGTGAGCTGGTTAATCTGGCACATCTATTAAATGAGCATGGTGTGAATGTTTATAAATTAAAAAAAAATATGACCATTGAAGGAACCAATTATATTGCAGGAGATCTTGTGGTCCCATTGGCGCAGCCTTTCCGTGCCTTCATTAAAGAAGTTCTGGAAGCACAGGAATTTCCATTACGACATTATACCCCGGGTGGTGAAATCATCGAACCTTATGATATAACATCATGGTCATTGCCCTTGCATCGCGGAGTTCAATCCAATGAAATTAACTCATTCATTGATTTAATGGATAAAATTGAATTGCTCGCGGAAGAACATGCACGTTTAAAAGTTGAGGTTAAGGATTTCAAAGCCTTATTGTTTAGTGCCAATAGCAACGAAAGTTATAAAATGGCATTTACTGCTTTAAATAACAATGCAAAGATTGAACGTCTGGAAGAAAATTATGTATTTGAAGGAATAACATATCCTAAAGGAAGTTTCCTGATTCACTCAAATTCGATAAAAGACGACACCTATGTAAAATTATATAACCGATTAAATGTTAAACCTGCCCTATTGGATGAAATTCCTAATGTGAAAGCAAGAATCTTGAAAAATCCAAGAGTTGCCTTAATTGAAACATATATGCACGATATGGATGCAGGATGGACCCGCTATGTTTTCGATACTTATAAAGTAAATTATTCGGTTTTAAAACCTCATGAACTTGATAAAGCCAAACTGAGTGAAAATTTTGATGTGATTGTTTTTCCAAACAACAATAAATCTATTTTAATGACCGGTAAATATGCTTCAGTTGGTGGCAGTTATTCACCGTCCAGTTATCCGCCAGAATATGCCAAAGGGATGGAGAAAGATGGATTGAATCAGTTGATGAAATTTGTTGATGCAGGAGGTATTATCGTATCATGGGAGGCTTCGATAGAATTATTTAATGGAACTTTATCCATCGATAAAGGCAAAGAAGGAAAAGAGGATTTCCGTCTTCCATTTAGGGAAATTGGGGCAGATCTTAAAAACGCTGGGCTTTATTGCCCCGGTTCACTTGTAAAAGTAAATTTGCTGCAAGATCATCCCTTAACTTATGGAATGCCTTCCGAATTAGGGGTATTTTTCAGAGGTTATCCGGTTTTTCAAACTTCGGTTCCAAGTTTCGATACTGATAGAAGAGTTATCGGGACTTTTCCTGAAAAAGGAATTTTTATGAGTGGATACATTGAAAAGGAAGAATTATTGGCAAATAAAAGTGCTTTGATTTGGTTGGGAAAAGGAAAAGGGCAATTTGTTTTGTTTGGTTTTAATCCTCAATTCAGAGCTTCAACTCAGGGAGCTTTTAAGTTATTGTTTAACTCTTTGTTGCTTCCAAAATTGTAACATTCAAGGGGCTATCCAAAAAGTACAGAGTTACTCAAAATAGTTACATCGAGACGTCCGTTGAGCATCGTCGAAACAAGTTGAGATGTTTGGTTATCAATAGAATCAAGATTTCGACATTTATCCGCCTTTGGCGGAAGCTCAATCTGACTGATTAAAAAGACTTTTTGGACAGCCCCTCGTATATTAATTATAGTATCAGATTCTTTTTTATCTGTATTTCAAAGAAACCCTTCCATCCGAAGTAGTTAGGCTAACAGGAATCCCGCCTCCTTTAACTCGCCCTTCAATTTTATGTTTGCCTCTGCTTCCTGAAAAGTCTGAAAATTCGGTGTAAATATTTTCGCCTCTCAGATAAATATCCATCCCAAGATTATCAGGTATAACCACATCAATGTTCCCATCGCTGGTGCTTAATTTAAGTTCTCCTTTTAAATGGATCAATTCTCCTTTGATGCTTCCATCAGAAGTACTTCCTTTTAAAGAGCCACTTAATTCATGAAATTCAATCGATCCGTCTGAAGTTCCAACCTGGGTTCTTCCTTCTACATTCTCTATGTAAATATCACCATCACTTGTCTTACAAAATGTATTTCCTGTAATGCTAACTGCTGTAATATCACCATCACTCGTGCTGAGATCTGTTTCTCCATTAATTTTACGTGCTTTGATATTCCCATCGGAAGTATGTGCATATACGGAGCCGTCGATATTATAAACCTCAATATTTCCATCACTTGTCTTGCAAATTTGATCGCCGATAAAACCACCAATATCAATGCTTCCATCTGAAGTTTGTAAATCACCTAAAGTGTTTATTGGTGCAAATACTTCGAATGAAACATCCAGACGGTTTCGCCAATCCCGCCAATTTTGATTGCGATGCCGAACACGAATTTCAATTCTATTGCCACTTTGATCCACAATTAAATCCAGTTCTCTTTCCAGTTCAGTGCGATCAATTCTGATAAAATGATTGTTTTTCTTCACAATAAAATAGACCTCAACCGTATTTCCATCGTAAGGGGTTAAATGTATAAATCCATCACTGGTTACCAGTTTTAGCTGTGTTTCGCCATTTACCTTAAATACTTCTTTAAAAGAGTAATTAAAGTTTTGGGCAATCATTGATGTAACTGATAATAATAAGGATAGACTTAGAATCACTAATTTTTTCATATCAATATGTTTTTTGTACAATCATTTGACGCCCTTGGGCCTAAAATGTTACACCCAAAGCTGATCAATATTTAGTTTTCTGAAATTTAATAAAAACGGAAGTGGAAATATTTTTATTCGTTTTTTAATTGTTCGAACTGCTCTTCAGAAATTTCCTTACCATGATTACAGATTGAACAATGATAAAAATATTTTGTTTTATATGGAAAAACCGGGAGGAAGAACAATGAGAAATGATCGGTGGTTTTGGTGATGAACCAACGGGAGTTATTATTGCAGTGATAGCAATGCTCCGTTTTTGTTAACTGATATTGCTTTTTATGTTTATCGCCAAATCCGAAAATTACAAACATTTTTTTAATGATTATTTTTGAATGATTAATGAATAATGTTCACAAAAATAGAATTAATCTACATTTAACTAATCATTGACCATTAATCATTTTTCATTATTTTAGCATACCTAAAAAAATAACCATGCTCAAAAAGAAAAGAATTCCGCACACCTACGTAATCGTTTTTTATATCATCGTTATCGCTGCAATTTGTACCTGGTTTGTTCCGGGCGGTGAGTTTCAAAGAGAAAAGAAAATTTTACCGGATGGTTCAAGCAAAACGGTGATCGTTCCCGGATCATTTCATTACATCGATAGTGAACCCCAAACCTGGCAAATCTTTTCATCCATCTTTGATGGGTTTGTCGATAAAGCTGATATTATCGCACTTATACTGCTTATAGGTGGATCCTTCTGGATTATGAATGCCAGTAAAGCCATTGATATTGCGATCTTGTCTTTTTTGGAGTTTACCAAGAAACTGGAAAATGTAAAACTGATAAAAGCCATTGGTGTAAATAATATAGTATTAACCATGATTATGCTCATGTTTAGTACATTGGGGGCAGTTTTTGGGATGAGTGAAGAAACTATCGCCTTTGTGATTATTTTCGTTCCCTTGGCAATTAGCATGGGCTATGATTCTATTGTGGGTGTGTGCCTTTGTTTTGTTGCGGCAGGATTGGGATTTGCAGGTGCCATGCTAAATCCATTTACCATTGGAATTGCACAGGGTTTGTCTGATGTACCTTTATTCTCAGGATTAGAATATCGATTCTTTTGTTGGATTGTCATCAATTTTGTTGGAATAGGATTTATCTTAACTTATGCAGCTAAAATCAAAAAAAATCCAAAAAAATCTTTGGTTTATGAAGAGGACCAAATGTGGAGGGACAGGGCAGCCGAAGGTATCGGTGAGGCAAGCAGCCGTGCTTCAATAGCAGCCTGGATCACCTTTATCGGAATTTTAGTGGTGATGACAATTTATAGCTTCTCCCATACCTGGACGGTATTAAGTGTTGGAGGGGCAGATTCAAGCCTGAATTGGCCAATCATTCCAATTCTAACTGTTTTATTCGCTTTAGGCGGAGTGATGTCTTTACGAAAGTCGGCCCAGCTTTTTGTCCTGCATTTATTGATCTTCACTATTTTCTATCTTATTATTGGAGTAATGGGCTACCAATGGTATATCATGGAAATTTCGACTTTGTTTTTGGTGATGGGATTGGCCAGTGGAATCGCCATGAATTACAACCCGAACAAAATCGTAAAACTATTTATCGATGGATCTAGTGATATTTTATCTGCGGCTTTTGTTGTTGGCTTAGCAGGAGGTATTATCATCATCCTACAAAATGGGAAGATCATTGATTCCATGTTGTATTCGGTTGCCGAATCCATGAATAACCTGGGTAAGTTTGGATCTATTAGCGTCATGTATGGGATTCAGAATTTAATTAATATATTTATTCCTTCAGGATCAGCAAAGGCTGCTTTAACCATGCCTATCATGGCTCCATTTTCTGACCTGATCGGCGTTTCCCGACAGGCCACCATCATGGCCTACCAGTTTGGTGATGGATTTACCAATATGATTACCCCAACCTCCGGAATTTTAATTGGCGTTTTAGGAGTAGCTAAAATCCCGTATGAGAAATGGGTGAAATGGGTTACTCCTCTGATGATTATTCTAATAGTATTAGGACTACTGCTTTTGATACCTACAGTAACGATGGATTTAAACGGATTTTAATATGGCAAAACTTATCAAGGCTCCAACAATTATTGAAGCCGCAGGCAACAAACCAAAAATCATTCAGGAGTTTATCGGCAGGGTAAATTCCAACACTAAGGATTTAAGTATTGCCCGAATGCAAAGCCCACAAGGATGGGTTGAGCCCGGACAAACTCCCGAGTTTGACGAATACACCGTGGTTTTAAAAGGGATTCTCAATGTTAAAACTAAAACCAAAAATTACGAGGTAAAGGCCGGATCGGCCATCATTATTGAAAAAGGAGAGTGGGTACAGTATTCAACACCCACCGAAGGAGCTGAATACATTGCAGTTTGTTTGCCTGCTTTCTCCCCGGACACCGTGCATAGGGATAAGTAAATCTGCTGTTTTGTATTTCAATTCTATGTTTTCGTAGAATGTTTGCAAAACTATACCTGTGCCTAAATCTTAATTTCTAAATTTACTCTCAAATTAAAACCAAACCCTATGAAACGAATTATTTTATTGTTCGCCACCTTTTGCTTTTTAATGATCTCGAATTTTTCAAATGCCCAGCAGCTTGAACTGCCCAGGATTTTAAAATGGCTGGATGACGAAAATTATCTGGAATTAAAAACGGAAGCCAAGGTTTCCAAAGTGTATAAAGTAAATGCTAAATCCGGCAAATCTGTGTTATTTGAAGATCTGAGTTATGAAGATGTTGTTAAAAAGAATCTTCCTGAAGGCTTTACTTTGGATCGCGCTGCGATAACTACCGAAGACTATAAAAGTGTTGCATTGATTAAGGATAATAATCTTTATTATTATTCCCGGATTAAAAATAAGTTTAAAGCACTAACCGACAATCCATCAGCAGAGGTAACCCCAGAGTTTTCTCCTGATGAAAACAGAATTGCTTTTACCCGCGATCATGATCTATATTATATAGATATTGAATCAGGGCTTGAACATCGACTTACCAATGATGCAACCGATGTAATTTATAATGGGTATTCATCATGGGTTTATATGGAAGAAATTTTGGGAAGAGCTACCGCACATCAGGCATTTTGGTGGTCGCCCGACAGCAAAAAAATTGCATTTCTTAGATTCGATGACACTAAAGTTCCAATGTTTCCGCTTTATCGTGCAGATGGAATTCATGGCGAACTTGAACTTACACGTTATCCAAAAGTGGGTGATCCAAATCCGGAAGTAAAATTAGGAGTTATTGATCTGGAAACTAAAAAACTTACCTGGTTCGATTGTAATTGCGATGAAGATAAATACATTGCATTTCCTGTCTGGACCAATGATTCAAAGAAATTCTTTTATCAAACCCATAACCGCGAGCAGAACAATTTGAAAATTTATCTTGTAGATCTGGCTAGTGGCGAAAAGAAAGAAATCTACAACGAAAAACAAGAAAAATATATCGAGTTTTATACCGATTTGTATTCTTTAAAAGATGGAACAGGTTTTATTGTAAGAAGTGATAAAAGTGGATGGAATAATTTATATCATTACACTTTAGAAGGGAAACTCGTTCATCAAATTACGAATGTAAATTGGAGGGTAAATGGTATTGATAATGTAGATGAGAAAAAGGGCGTAGTTTATTTTATGGGAACAGGCGAAAAATCAATTGAGAATCATCTTTTTAGTGTAAATATGGATGGGAGCAAATTAACGCAACTGACCAAAGAAGCTGGAACACACCGTGCCATGATTTCGCCAAACAATCAATATTTTATCGATACCTATAGCAATATTAGCACTCCCACCCGAAGAGAATTATTCAAAGCCGATGGTAAATTTGTGCGCTTTCTTGGAGCCGATAAAGGTGCTGATCCTGCCAAAGGAGAAATAGCTAAAGTTGAAATATTTACCATTCCTAACCCCGATGGTTTTGACATGCCTGCCTGGTGGGTGCTACCCGAAGGATTTGATCCTGCAAAAAAATATGGAGTTGTGTTCCAAATTTATGGGGGTCCTGACAGTAAAAATGTGAACAATCGCTACACCAATCCGCAAGAGAATTACCTTACAGAAAATGGGATTATCCGTTTTGCTGTTGACCATCGAGGTTCAGGGCATTTTGGCAAAAAGGGCCTGAATGAATTTTACGGTCATTTGGGAAGCATCGATATTCAGGATTATATTGTGGCAGTAAAATGGTTGATTGCACAAGGTTTTGTTGATGAAACTAAGATTGGCATCACCGGCGGAAGTTATGGCGGATACATGACCGCTATTGCCTTGACCAAGGGTTCGGATTACTTTACGCATGGTTTTGGGAGCTCTGCTGTTATTGATTGGCGATTGTACGACAATGTTTATACCGAGCGTTATATGGGCACGCTTGAAAAAAATAAGGATTTGTACGAAGCCGGAAATGTAAATAATTTCGCCGATCGTTTAAAAGGTAAATTATTTATGATTCACGGAACCATGGACGATAATGTTCACATGCAAAATATTATACAATTTGTTGATACCTTGACTGAGTTGAAAAAAGATTTTCAATTCATGTTATATCCAAATGGGCGACATGGCTGGGGCGGCAACAAAAGGGTTCATTCAACAAATTTACAGAAGCAGTTCTGGTTGGATAATTTAACTCCAGATAAATAAAAGTAAAAAAGGCTCCAAATTTGGGAGCCTTTTTTTGAGAAATTAAATCTGGCGGGCATTTCGATACGTTCAGCAATGCGGAACACTCAATGCCCTTTTTTCAATGCACCCTGAGTGAGGAAAAGGGATGGCTTCCCATTTGGGAAGCCATCCCAAGAACAACTTGAATTTTGACTTCTCCCATTAAGGATTTTGACTTCTCTCATTCCGGGTTTTGACTTCTCTCATTCCGGGTTTTGACTTCTCTCATTTTGGGGTTTAACTTCTCGTGCTAGGCGGAATTACAAATTTCGATTAAACTGTCTAAAAAACACAACTCAGCGAAGCTAAATCTCTTTCAACCGAATAATCATCAATCCAATTTTGGATGTTGCTTATGACTTGAGAAACTTAATATTAACGAATAAAAGGATGTACTTATTTAATATAATTGGAAGCATCAAGTTTTGTAACGGTCCAGTCGTTGAAAAAACCAATCAATTTCTTTTTGTCGTATGATTTTTCAAGCTCAAGATAAGCAGAATTTTGGGTATGGATTCTTTGCCCATCCTGATCTAAAATTACAATAACCGGAAACCCTAATCTTTGAGGAAATTCTAATTTCGACAGCACGGGCATATTGGTATGTTCCTTATCGTAGTTCACTTTAACCACCTCGTAATTATCATAAAGTGCAGCTTTTATTTCAGCATCTTCGTTAATAAATTTATTCAGTCGCAAGCACCATGGGCACCAATTGCCTCCAATAACAATCAATACATGTTTGTTTTTTTGTTTTGCCATTTCAACGGCTTTTTTGATATCAGCAGCAGCATCTGCATTTTCATCATAAACTTTTTCGGTCTGTGCTTGTGCAAATAGTAAAGTCATTGCAAACACCAATGTTAGTATAATTTGCTTTTTCATAGCTCTCTTTTTTATTCATGGCGAATTTAATACAATTCTTTATTCTATCAATATGATAAAAATCATTGTGAAATAATTAACAATATTTTGGTTGCATTTTGATTTAAGGAAATATTTTATTGTAACTTTGCAGCCATTTTTGACGGAAACAACATATTATTAAAGAATTGTGAACTAAAAAATATGAATTCAAAAGAAACAAATTCCAAAAAATTATTTCAGGAATTTCCTTCTGTATCAACCTCCGAATGGGAAGACATCATCATTAAAGACCTGAAAGGAGCTGATTACGATAAAAAGCTCGTGTGGAATACCAATGAAGGAATTAAGATAAAACCGTATTATCGTGCCGAGGACCTTGAAAACATTCAGCATATGGGTTCTTACCCGGGTGAATTTCCTTATGTAAGAGGTAATTCGACCGATAATAATAACTGGTTAATACGTCAGGATATTATTGTCGACGATATAAAGGAAGCCAACGAAAAAGCATTGTTTGTGCTCGGCAGAGGGGTAGAATCAATCGGGTTTATTCTTACTGAAATTTTATCGGTTAAAGAATTCCGTGCTTTACTTATTGGGATAATTCCAGAGGTAGTAGAAATTAACCTCATTTGTGCTTCTCATTTCAGCGAGGTTCTGACTAATTTCATTGCTGCCCTAAAAGAAAAAAAGGCGAATTTAAGCGAGGTGAAGGGTTCGATTACATACAATCCATTGACCGATATGGTTTTAACGGGCATGAGTGCCGACTTGCGTGAAGCAAAAGAAATCATGGAATTAACCAGTAATCTGCCGAAATTCAGAACATTGGTAGTGCATGGTAGTATTTTTCATAATTCAGGGGCTTCGGCTGTTGAAGAATTGGGTTTTTCATTGGCTACTGCTGCCGAATATTTGAATCAACTTACAGAAAAAGGAATCTCAATCGATGAACTTGCCCCGAAAATGAGATTTGATTTTGCAGTAGGGGGTAATTATTTCATGGAAATTGCAAAAATACGTGCAGCAAGAATGTTGTGGGCAAAAATGGTGGCTGCTTATTATCCAAAAGATTTAGAAGTTGCAAAGATGTTTGTTCACTCAACCACATCCTCCTGGAATAAAACCGTTTATGATCCTTATGTAAATATGCTCCGTACAACTACCGAGGCTATGTCGTCGGTGATTGGAGGAACAGATTCATTAACTGTTAATGCGTTTGACGAATCTTTTCAAACTCCTGGTGAATTTGGTGAACGCATTGCCCGTAACCAGCAATTATTATTAAAGGAGGAATCCTATTTAGATAAAGTAGCAGATCCTGCAGCAGGTTCATATTATATAGAAACTTTGACTGCTTCTATTGCTGAGGAAGCATGGAAAATTTTTCTGGCAACAGAGGAAAAAGGTGGTTTTATCGAAGCCTTGAAAGCCGGTTTTGTTCAGGATACCATTTATGCTACTGCTCAAAAACGAGATCAGGATATTGCAAATCGCAGGGAAATTTTTCTGGGGACCAACCAATTCCCGAATTTCAATGAAAAACTGGAGTTGAACCTTGAAGAAGATATCTTTGAAGCCGCTGATTTTAGTTCTCAAAAATCGAGGAATAAAACCCTAAAACCTTATAGGGGTGCCCAGGCTTTTGAAGCCTTACGTTATAAAACAGATCTGTTTGCCAGAGAGAATAAGCGTCCCCTGGCATTTATGCTTACTTATGGAAATGTTGGCATGCGTAAAGCAAGAGCAACTTTCGCCAGCAATTTCTTCGCCTGTGCAGGTTTTGAGGTGATGGATACCAATGGTTTTAAATCAGCCGAAGAAGGCGTAAAAGCAGCTAAAGCAGCCAAAGCAGAGATCATTGTTGTTTGTAGTTCAGATGAAGAATATACAGCGTTGGCACCGGCAGTAAAAGCCCTTTCCGGAGATGAAATCGTTGTAGTAGCCGGATATCCAAAAGAAATTATCGAAGATTTGAAAGCGATAGGCATTCAACATTTCATTCATGTAAAATCGAATGTGTTGGAAACGTTGAAACAATTTCAGGCTGAGTTGGGGATTAAGTGAGCTAAGATACAAGACGCAAGACACAAGACGTTAGATGCTAGAAAACAGACAATAGAGATGCATAATTTTTTAGAATTGAAGGTATGGCAGAAGTCCAGAGAATTGGTAAAGAAGATTTACCAGTCAACGGTTGATTTTCCAACCGTTGAAAAATTTGTCTTGGAATCCCAGATTAAAAGATCTGCGATATCAATTTCTTCAAATATTGCTGAAGGAGCTGGCAGAGAGACATCAAAAGAGTTTAGTAGGTTTCTAGATATCGCCTCCGGATCTGCTTTTGAACTTGAGTCACAAATTATACTTGCTTTGGATTTAGAGTTCATCAATCCGAAAGCTGGAGAAACGCTGATAAATGACATTAAAGAAATACAAAAAATGATAAATGGATTTAAAGTTTCGTTGATCAAGTCTTGATACCCTGCCTGCGGCAGGCAGGTTGCATCTTGATACTTGAGTCTAAAAAAATAAATCATGAAACCAAATTATAAAGAAATTAACATCAAGAGTCAGGAAAAACAATCAATGACGGCAAGCGGATGGGAAAAAGCAAACCATATTGCAAACGATTGGAAAACTCCTGAGCAAATCGACATAAAAACAGCTTTCACCAAAGCCGATTTGGAGGGCATGGAGCATTTGAATTATGCTGCCGGAAAAGCACCATTTTTGCGTGGGCCATACTCTACCATGTTCGTAATGCGACCATGGACCATTCGACAATATGCGGGATTTTCTACAGCAGAAGAATCCAATGCATTTTATCGCAGAAACCTTGCTGCCGGTCAAAAAGGCTTATCCGTTGCATTCGACCTGGCCACTCACCGTGGTTATGATTCCGATCATGAAAGGGTGGAAGGCGATGTTGGTAAAGCGGGGGTAGCTATCGATTCGATCCTGGATATGAAAATTCTTTTTGATCAAATCCCTTTGGATAAAATGTCGGTTTCGATGACCATGAATGGTGCGGTTTTGCCTGTTTTGGCATTTTATATTGTTTCAGGCTTGGAGCAAGGCGTTCCATTGGATCAATTAAGCGGAACCATCCAAAATGATATTTTGAAGGAATTTATGGTGCGTAATACCTACATATATCCTCCTTTACCATCTATGAAAATCATAGCAGATATCTTTGAATACACTTCTAAAAATATGCCGAAGTTTAATTCGATCTCCATTTCCGGTTACCACATGCAAGAGGCTGGTGCAACTGCTGATATTGAATTGGCTTATACCTTGGCCGACGGATTAGAATATTTGAGGGCAGGGGTAAATGCCGGAATGGACATAGATACATTCGCCCCTCGTCTATCATTTTTCTGGGCTGTTGGGATGAATCATTTTATGGAAATAGCCAAAATGAGAGCTGCCCGAATGCTTTGGGCGAAGATTGTTAAACAGTTTAATCCAAAAAATCCTAAGTCAATGGCACTTCGAACCCACAGCCAGACTTCAGGTTGGAGCTTAACCGAACAGGATCCATACAATAATGTGGGACGTACTTGTATCGAAGCAATGGCTGCGGCACTTGGTCACACCCAATCATTGCATACCAACGCTTTGGATGAGGCCATTGCTTTGCCAACTGATGCTTCAGCGCGTATTGCACGAAATACACAGATTTATATTCAAGAAGAAACCAATATTTGTAAAACGGTCGATCCTTGGGCAGGTTCTTATTATGTTGAAAAATTAACCCATGAAATCGCACATAAGGCGTGGGAACTAATCGAAGAAGTTGAAGCGTTGGGCGGTATGGCAAAAGCGATTGAAACAGGATTGCCAAAAATGCGTATAGAAGAAGCATCTGCAAGAAAACAAGCACGTATTGATGCAAAAAAAGATACGATTGTTGGGATCAACAAATATAGATTGGATAAACAGGATCCCATCGAAACCTTGGAGGTTGACAATACGGCGGTTCGTTTATCGCAAATTAAGAGATTGAAGAAATTACGTGCCGAACGAAATAATGAAGAAGTTGAACTTGCCTTAAATGCAATTACTAAAGCTTGTGAAACAGGTGAAGGAAATTTATTAGCTTTGGCAGTTGATGCAGCTCAGAAAAGGGCTTCGTTAGGTGAAATTTCAGATGCATGCGAAAAAATATTTGGGAGGTATAAAGCCGTGATAAGATCAATTTCAGGAGTATATTCATCAGAATCGGGTGATGACGGGCAATTCAAAAAAGCCTGTGAAATGGCCGATCAGTTTGCCGAATTGGAAGGTCGTCGCCCACGAATTATGATTGCCAAAATGGGCCAGGATGGTCACGACCGAGGCGAAAAGGTTGTGGCAACAGGTTATGCCGACATGGGATTTGATGTGGACATCGGTCCATTGTTCCAAACACCGGCCGAATCGGCCCGCCAGGCTGTTGAAAATGATGTGCATATATTGGGCGTATCAAGTTTAGCCGCCGGACATAAAACTTTGGTTCCTCAGGTAATTAAAGAACTAAAAAAATTAGGTCGTGAAGATATCATGGTAATTGTTGGAGGAGTAATCCCTGCTCAGGATTATGAGTTTTTATACAAGGCTGGTGCCGTTGCTATTTTTGGTCCCGGAACCGTGGTTTCCGAATCCGGCATTAAGATGCTGGAGATTTTGATTGATTCAAGAAAAAGATAGATTAATAATTATATTATTGAAGATAAGCAGCTCTCAAGAAATTGGGGGCTGTTTTTATATAAAGACAGAAGATGTTAGCAAATAGCCAAAAGCTAAAAGCCAACTGCCAAATTTTGTAACTTAGCAAGAATGGAAAATCCTATCAAACAACTATCTCCTATTTTTGGATAAAATTATGCAATGAAAGGAAGAGGAGAAACCATCAAAGATTATCAGGAGCGCATTAACAAGGTGCTGGTTTATATCAGCGAACATCTGGATGAAAAACTGGAACTTGAAAAACTGGCTGCAATGTCAAATTTTTCTGTATTTCATTTTCATCGGATTTTTAGGGCATTCCTGAATGAGCCACTTGGAACATTTGTAACGCGTTTACGATTGGATTATGCAGCAAAATTATTGGAATTTGGTACCGACCCGATAAGTGAAATTGCATATAAAGTTGGATTTGAGGTTCCTTCTTCTTTAAACAAAGCTTTTAAGAAACGATTCGGCGTTACACCTGTGGAATTCCGTGAAACAAAAAAGGCTTTGATCCCTTTCGATTTTATTCATTTAAACAGTAAGGCTATGGAACTAAATTTAAAACCACAGATTAAAGAAATTAATGAGAAAAAAGTAATTTATGTTCAAGCAATTGGCAAATATGCTGATTCGGCGGGAAAAGCATGGGATCAATTATGCGAATTCATGAAGCAGGAAAAATTATTTACGTTTGGATTAGAAACTATTGGAATTGGACATGATGACCCCAGTGTGACCGACAGTGATAAACTTCGGTATGATGCATGCATGACTATAAAAAAAGATGTTCAACCAAAGGGAAACATTGGCGTGAAAGTCATTGCCGGGGGAAAGTATGCCATCTTCAAATACAAAGGTCCTTATACCAATCTTGAGCAGGTTTATAATTATATTTTCAAGAATTGGTTACCTGCTTCAAATTATGAGTTAGAAGATAAGCCATGTTTTGAAAAGTATTTAAACAATCCCGAAAAACATAAACCTGAAAACTACAAAACACACATCTATGTGCCATTGAAATAGAGCTTGGTCAGGATTTTTCGACAATTGATATCCCCAAAGAATTAGGAGGATGGCAGCCATAAATAAAAGGATGCCATCCCTAATGTCTGTACTTTATAAGAGTGCTACGTATTATTTCTTCCACAGGTACTTTGTTATTTCGTAATTTTATACTTCCTATTTTAAAAATCGAAACCCATGAAATTTCTCAAGAAGTTTTTTAAGTGGCTGGCAATTATTCTTTTTAGTTTAGTTGTTCTGATGTTTGTCGTTCCAATCATATTTAAAGGGAAATTGATCAAATTAGCCAAAATCGAAATCAATAAAAATGTTAATGCAACAGTTGAATTTGGTGATTTTAGCCTTAGCCTGTTCACAGCTTTTCCTAATGCCAATTTTGTTATGCATGATTTGAGCATAAAAGGATTGGGCGATTTTGAGATGGATACGCTATTGCAATTTAACAAGTTAGAGTTGAGGGTTGGATTGTTCAGTTTGGGGTCGAACCAATTGAGTATTAGTTCTATTTTACTTGACCATCTTTCCATTAAAACCAAGGTTTTAAAAAATGGGCAAGTGAACTGGGATATTGCAAAAGAAAGTACGGCAACCACCGGCAATGAGCAGGAAGCTTCAAGTTTCAAACTGAATTTAAAGCGGATCAAAATCAATAACGGCGAATTTGTTTATGATGATGAGGAAATGAACTTACTTACCCAAGTAAAGGACATTCAGGGAATTCTTTCGGGTGATATGGTTGCTGACATTGCTAACCTTCGGGCAGAGATTTCTTCAAATGATTTCACGCTTACTTATGGCGGAATAAATTATATAAGCAGTGCCAAAATAGAAGCGAAGGGCGGAATTGAAACCGATCTGGCTAATTCAAAATACACTTTTACCCAAAACGAAATTTTACTGAATGATTTGGCTCTGCTTTTTAACGGAAGCATCGAAATGCCGGCTGAAGATATTACGATAAAATTGGACATTGTTGCAAAACAAAATGATTTCAAAAGCTTTTTATCGATGATCCCTGCTATTTACAATAACAATTTTAAAGATATTGAGGCCACTGGCACGATGGGAATAAATGCCAAAATAGAGGGCGTTTATAATGAAAAGCAGATGCCGGGTTTCGAGGTGGCATTAAATATTGATGAAGGAATGTTCAAGTACCCCGATCTACCCGGATCGGTTAAAAACGTGAATGTTGATTTAAACATAAACAATAAGGATGGAGTGATGGACCACACGATAATAGATCTCAGAAAACTGCATCTTGATTTTGCGGGTAACCCCATTGATGCGCAATTGTTGGTTATAAATCCGATGAGCGACCCCAATATTAGCGGTATGTTAAACGGAAGGATTGATCTGGAGAACCTTAAAAATATCATTCCATTAAAAGAAACCGAATTGAAAGGAATCATTAATTCTGCAGTTGATTTTAAAGGAAAAATCTCATCAGTTGAAGAAGGGAATTATGCCGATTTTTTAGCAAGTGGGGAGATTAAGGCTAATGGACTTTTCTATAAAAGCACAACACTTCCCGAAGGTTTAGCCCTAAACGATGCCTTACTTGAATTCAAACCCCAATATCTTGATCTCAAATCATTTGATGCACAATTCGGGAAAAGTGATTTTCAAATGAAAGGGAAAGTTGAAAATTATCTGGCTTATTTTTTTAAAGATGAAGCCTTGAAAGGAAATTTCACTTTTAGCTCAAATCTTCTTGATTTGAATGAATTAATGGCCGCCAATAGTGATGAAGATCAGCAGGATTCACCAGTAAGCGTTTTTGAAGTTCCGGCGAATATTGATTTTACACTTTCATCAACCATTAAAAAAGTTTTGTACCAAAAAATTGAAATAAATGATGTAAAAGGAAGTATTGCCGTAAAGGATTCAAAAGTTGAGCTGAAAAATGTAATGATGAATATGCTTGACGGAAACATTACAATGGATGGATTTTATGAAACAATCGATATTGCCAATCCTAAAATAAATTTTAGTTTGGGGATTAATGAAATCGATCTGGGAAAGACGTTTAAGAATTTTAATACCTTTAAACTCCTTGCTCCGATTGCGGAAAACTGTCTGGGGAAATTTTCGGCTAGCATCAATAATTACAGCTGTATATTGAAAAACAATCTGATGCCTGATTTGAATACCATCAATGCCAATGGAAAAATCAACAGCAAAAACATTCAACTCAATAATGCGGCTATTTTTAATCAAATTAGCAGCTTGCTGAAATCCGACGACTATAAATCTTTTAATTTGAAAGACCTCGTATTGAGTTTTTTAATTAAAGACGGGATGGTTGAAGTGAAGCCATTTGTTACAAAAATCAAAAACACGACAACAACTATCAGCGGGTATCATGGAGTTGACCAAGCGATTAATTATAATTTGAAATTTTCAATTCCCCGTTCAGATTTTGGTGGGGCAAACCAGGTGTTAACCGATCTTCTTTCGAATGCGGAAAGTACAGGTTTGGATTTTAAAATGGCTGATTTTATTGATATAAATGCTGCAATTACCGGAAGTATCACAAACCCGAAAATCACCCTTGATTTGGGAAAAGCAGGACAAAGCATCGTAGCAAATGTTAAGGAGCAGGTAAATGAAAAAATAGATGCGACTAAACAGGAAGCAATTCAAAAAGCACAGGATCAGGCCGATAAAATAATGGCCCTAGCCAATGAAAAAGCTTCACAATTAATCGCGATTGCAGATAGCAGTACCGCACAGATTAAAAGGTCGGCTAAAATTTTGGCTGACAAAGTACGATCTGAAGCAGAAACTGAAGCAAAAAAAATAGAAGAAAAAGCCGCTGGGCAAAATGAGTTATTACAAATAGCTGCTAAAAAGGGTGCCGACATAGTTCGTTCGGAAGCTGAGAAGAAGGCTGTAAAAATTGAAGAAGAGGCTGCTGTAAAAACGGATCAATTAATGCAAAAAGCAAATATTGAAGCCGATATTTTAAAGAATAAAGCAAAGAATGAAGGAGATGCTTTAATCGAAAAAGCGAAAGGATTGTAATTTCTAGAAATAGTTTTACAAATGTTTTAAATCATTTCCAGCCTGCAGTTAGAACATAACAGATTCTTATAATATGGATTATCGGTTTAAGATTATCTCTCTTTTATTTTTATCTTTAAACCTTTAAATTAATCTAATCTTCAACTCTCATGAAAAACCTAATCCTTTTCCTATTCGCATTTCTGTTTCTTCAAACCCAGGCACAAATCCTTTTAGAAAAAGAACGATCTGAAATCAGGGATGAAATGATTGAGGATCGTTTGGTCAATCTCCTGCCACAATTAATGGATCGTGCGGATATCGACATGTGGATAATCATGTCTCGTGAATATAACGAAGATCCTGTGATTAGAAGCATGCTACCCTCCAAATGGTTTGCCGCTCGCAGAAGAACGATGCTGGTTTTTTATAGAGATAAAACAAATAATCTGACTGAGCGATTAGCCGTTTCGACTTATGATGTTGGAAAGCATATAAAAACAGCATGGGATAAAAATAAGTTTTCCAATCAATGGGATGCATTAAGAGATATTATTGTGCAGCGAAACCCTAAAAAAATCGGCCTGAATTTTTCAGAACACACTGGAATTGCTGACGGACTGGTTTTGACAGATTACAATGAATTAATGATGGTTTTACCGGATGAGTATCAATCGAAAATAGTTTCAGCTGAAAATTTAGCTATCGCCTGGATTGAAACCCGAACTCCCAAAGAAATGAAATATTTTACCCAGTTAGTTGGAATCACACATCAGGTTATTGCTGAAGCATTTTCCAATTCAGTGATAATACCGGGTAAAACAACCACTGAAGATGTACAATGGTGGATTAGGGATAAAATTACAGCGTTGGGTTTAGAAACATGGTTCCATCCTACTATTGATATTCAGCGTTCAAATGCTAAATTGGAAAGTTTTATAAATGTATTCACAAAGGATAATGGTGGAGAAGTGATCGTACCCGGAGATTTATTGCATTGCGATGTTGGCATCCAATATCTGGGTTTGAATTCGGATGTACAGGAGCATGCCTATGTTTTAAGACCAGGTGAGGATGAGGTGCCTGAATTCTTGCTATCGGCCATGGCTAAAGGCAATCGCTTACAGGATATATTTACTTCCAATTTTATTACCGGGAAGACTGGGAATGAAATCTTCTTTGCATCAATAAAACAGGCCAAAGCTGAAGGAATTAATCCATCCATCTATTCTCATCCATTAGGTTTGTATGGGCATTCGGCCGGAGCAGTATTTGGGATGTGGGATCAGCAAGACGGTGTGCCTGGCACGGGTGATTACCCCTTGTTTGAAAACACAGCTTATGCCATCGAGTTAAATGTGAAAGTATTTTTGCCTGAATGGGATCGGGAAATCCGCATCATGCTTGAAGAAGATGGCTTCTGGGCAGAAGATGGTTTCAGGTATATCAATGGACGTCAAACAGAGATTTTTAAGATTTATCCACAACAGTAAAATCTAAATTTCATTTTTAACTTTTTATTAACAATCTTTTATTCAAAGGGTTGAATATTTTTGTTATTTTTACTCATTCTAAATAATGATATTTAGGAACAAAAGAATTAACAAATTTTAAAAGTATAGAAAATGAGAAATATTAAATATATCATTCTGTCGTTGATTGTATTTGGCGCAGTCAATCTAATGGGACAATCACAGCAAATAACCGGCGAAAAGGTCAGTATTAAATGGACTGGAAATAAAGTTGGGGGTTCGCATTATGGAACAATTGATTTGAAAGAGGGGAATTTGAAATGGGATCATGATCAAATTACTTCTGGTAAATTTGTAGTGGATATGCAAAGCATTAAAAACATTGATTTAACTGATGCCGGATATAATAAAAAACTGGTTGACCATCTTAAGTCATCTGATTTTTTCGGAGTTGAAGAATTTCCCGAGGCGGTATTGGAGATAACCGAAGGCACTGTTTTGTCAATAAACAAATATAAACTAATGGCAAACCTGACAATCCGCGGAATTACGCATCCAATTGAATTTGATGCTTTAAAAGAGGGTGATAAGTTGATGGCAAAATTAACGATAGACAGAAGTAAGTACGAAGTAAAATACAGGTCAAAATCATTCTTTCAGAATCTAGGGGACAAATTAATTTATGATGATTTCACACTCGAAATCGTGGTTACTAAATAAATATTAATCTTATCAGTCAGGGTATAACGCTTCATAGGGTTAACATAGAAAAAATTAATGAAAAGTTTTGTTATGAAGAATCCGGAACTAATTACTCCGGATTTTTTATTTGTATTCCACAAAAGCTTAAAGGAGATGCTTATTCAAATATTTGCGTATTGATATAAACATAAGCTTCGCTTGACAAATCTCAATCAACTAATTCGGATGACTTGTCTATATTTGTACTACAAAGATCGGATTATGTTCACTAAACAATCAACCCGTCGGAATATTACTTTAATTATTGCTTTTGCAGTATTCTGGGTATTTTTAGGGGGATTGCTTAATTTTCATGCGAACAGAATTTTGGGTACCGAACTCACTGATCATGCCTATCCGGCAATAAAACCCAAAACCAAAGAGAATACATTTCAAGTTTCCGATATTACAAAAGCAGCAAATCATCTTGATTTTTTTACCCTAACAAATAATTTCGATCTATCCAATTTATTGCTCCCGACAGCGCTTGTTAAAAAGCAGGAAATTGCAGTGGCTATCGTTCTAGAAGTTAGGCCTTACCAGTTCGGCTTACGGGCCCCTCCTTCACTATAAATTTCATAATTATTTTGTTTAGGCTATCCTAAATGAATACTTGCTTTGCATAAAAAGCAAATAGCAGAATTGTATTTAAGAAATTTAATAGTAAACAAATTGATCATCAGTCAGATATAATAAGAAATAAATCAGGTATGGCTTTTATGTCGTAGTTTAAGCCTGCCTGATTTCATTCGTCGATTATTGAAATAATGAAAATTACACTACATAATTCGATGTTATTGAGATAAGAACTATCTCAAGCTTGGGTTAACACTATTTTTACTGACGGTTGTTTATTCGGGGATGCAAGCACAATGGCTTGCATCCTTTTTTTATTCGTGAAACTCAGATTTCAAAAACAGCCTGTCCCGCAGTTTATGCGGGATAGTGAATTGAAATCTGTAAGATGAACGAATCCCGATGTAGTCGGAGGGTATAATACCCCGCAGCTCTGCTGCTGAATTTGTTTCTCCCGAATTCTCGGGACTTTGGGGTTTCATACCCGTGATTGATCGAGGTTATCCTGAATAATCAACATTTTAGAATTTAACTCATAAGCTGTCAATTTCCCAAATCCTTCTTTGTTTTTGAGGTAAACACCATTATCAAGATTTATACTCAGTGTATCTTCATTCTGAATGGATTGACGAATAACATCAATGTGAACGGGTACATGCCCGTGAATAATCAAGCGCTTGCCAATCTTCAATGGATCAACATCAAAATCGCGGGTCCAAAGCATATCGAATATATCTTCAAAAGGATCTTCAATTTTGAAATTTAATCCTGCATGAACTAAAATGTGTTTTTTTAAAAGGATATAATTTTTTAAGCCTTTGATCCAATCTGAATATAAAGTTGGGATTTTGTTCATCTCAATTTCCCCAAAGCTCTGCATAAATTTATCACCTCCGTGCGCGAACCATTCACTTTTAAATCTATTTTTGCGGCCAAACTTTATAAGTTGCTTTCGTGAGGGCTCATGATCAAGTGCCCTTAAAAAATATTCTTCATGATTTCCTTTCAAATAAGATGTTTTGTATCCATCATTTTTTAAGGACATCAAATAATCGATAACTCCTTTTGAATCTGGTCCACGATCAATGTAATCGCCCAGAAAATACAATTCATCTTGTTTTTGGGGCTGAATTTGGACCTTAATTAATTGCTTCAATGATTGAGCGCAACCATGAATATCCGGGATGACCCATTGTTTTATCATGAGATAGACTTCCGAGAGTTTAATAATACTAAAGTTAAATGTAAAAATTCTACCTTTGATAACAAATATATTTAATAAAAGAATTACATAATGAAGAATACGAAACGCTTAATTTTGATCATTCTGGATGGATGGGGATTGGGGAAAAAAGATAAAGCAAATGCGATATATAATGCAGATACCCCATTTTTTGATTCGCTTATGAAGGATTATCCAAATTCAAAATTGCTAGCATGTGGTGAGAGTGTCGGGTTACCGGATGGTCAAATGGGGAATTCGGAAGTTGGTCACCTGAACATAGGTGCCGGTCGAAAAATATATCACGATTTAGTGCGCATTAATAAGGAAATTGAATCAAATGACATAAAAAGCAATAAGCAGTTAAATGAGGCTTTTAGCTATGCGCTTAACCAAAAGAAAAAACTCCATTTTGTGGGTTTGGTATCTGATGGTGGCGTACACTCTTTGGACATGCATTTATATAAACTTTGCGAATTGGCTTCTGATTTTGGGTTAAAAGAGGTTTTTATTCATGCAATCACTGATGGTCGTGATACAGATCCCAGAAGCGGATATGGTCTTATCGAATCATTACTAAAAAACATCAGTGGTACAACTGCTAAAATTGCAAGTTTAATTGGCCGATATTATTCGATGGATCGCGATAAAAGATGGGAAAGGATCAAAAAAGGCTATGATCTTATGGTTAAGGGACAAGGAGAGAAATCAAGGGATATTCTAAATTCGATTCAAAAATCTTATGATAACGGGTTGACAGATGAATTCATTGTTCCCATAGTAATGGTTGATGAAAATCAGAATCCTATTGCACAAATTAAAGAAGGCGATGTGGTGATCTGTTTTAATTTCAGAACTGATCGTTTACGACAATTAACCATTGCGCTCACTCAGGAAGATTTTCCGGAGCAATCAATGAAAAAGTTAAACCTGAAGTATTATACCATGTCGAATTATGATAAAAGCTTTAAAGGGATTCAGGTAATTTATGATAAGCAGGATGTTTCTAATACTTTGGGCGAAGTTCTTGCTAAGAATGGGAAAAAGCAATTGAGGATTGCAGAAACCGAAAAATATGCACATGTCACTTACTTCTTTTCAGGTGGTAGAGAAGCATTATTTGATGATGAAGAGAGAATCATGGTTTCATCGCCAAAAGTTGCTACTTATGATTTACAACCGGAGATGAGTGCTCCTGAAGTAGCTGATAAAATCGTTGTAGAATTGAATAAGCAGAAATTTGATTTTATTTGCTTGAATTATGCCAATGGCGATATGGTTGGCCACACCGGTATTTATGAGGCTATTTTAAAGGCAGCTTCAACAGTCGATAAATGCTTGCAAAAAACCGTTGAAGCAGCACAGGCTAATGATTATAGTATTATTGTAACAGCTGATCATGGGAATGCTGATCATGCATTAAATGAGAATGGTACTCCTAATACGGCACATTCATTAAATCCGGTGCCATGTATTTTAATTGGCGAAGGTGATGTTGTAATCAAAGATGGTGTTTTAGCTGATTTGGCTCCAACAATTATAAAGATACTAGGCATTGAACAACCGACAAACATGACCGGTTCAAGTTTAATATAAGATCATCAGTTGAAACTCCATATTAATACGACTGGTTTAATTCGGCATTTATATCCCAAGCAGTTAATTTGGGAAATGCCTGACTATGACAAAAAGATTTATCTCACATTTGATGATGGCCCAACCCCTGATATAACAGATGTACTGTTAGATATTTTGAAGGATTATGGAGCAAAAGCAACGTTTTTCTGTTTAGGTAAAAATGTTGTGGAGAATAAGATTTTATTTGATCGAATCCGGAAGGAAGGGCATCAGATTGGGAACCATACCTGGGATCACCTGAACGGGAAAAAAGCAGAAATCGGTGAATATATTGCTTCGATAAGTAAAACACAAGAGATAATTAATTCAAAACTATTCAGGCCACCCTATGGGAGGATCACAAAGGAGCAAGCAAATCTAATTTCAAATAAATTCAAAATTATCATGTGGTCGGTATTAAGTCGTGATTTTGACCTAAAGCAAAGCAAGGAAAAATGCTTATCTACGGTGCTAAAACATACCAAAGCCGGATCAATCATTGTATTTCATGATAGTATGAAAGCCTCAAGCCAAATGCTTTATGCTGTGCCAAGGGTGTTGGATTATTATCAAAAAAAAGGATTTGAATTTTCGACCATTAATGATGAACTGGTATAATTAGCAGGATGGACGATTTAAATCAGATACGGATAATATTTCGACTTAATACTAACGGATTTTTTCACATCTTTGTAAATATATTTAAAGAATATTGAACACACTTCAAAAAATATACCTGATCATTTTTATGCTTTCGTTGGCATTTATTGTAACTCAGTGTGCCAATCCTGTTGCTCCACAAGGAGGTCCAAAAGATGAAACACCGCCCAGAATTCTTGAAATGGATCCACCAAATTATTCAACCCTGTTTAATGGCAAGCAATTAGCGGTTAGTTTCAACGAATATGTTAAGCTAAATAATTTAACCAATCAGTTAATGATTTCGCCTCCTTTATCAAAAACACCTCGCATCAAAATAAAAGGCAAATCTGTCATAATTGAAATTGATGAGCAATTAAGAGATAGTACAACCTATACTTTCTTCTTTGGGGATGCGATTGTTGACATTACAGAGTCGAACCCAATCAAGAACTTTGAATATGTTTTTTCTACAGGTACTCTGTTGGACTCAATGGCAGTGAAGGGAAAAGTGATGGATGCTGCAGACATGAAACCCAAAGATGGGGTTGCGGTTTTATTATACATTCCGGATGTTGATAGTATCCCGAACGATTCACTTCCAATTTTAAGCCGTCCCGTATATGTTTCACGAACGAATAAAGAGGGTGAGTTTGAATTAAATAATTTAAGAAATATACCCTATAAGATAGTGGCCCTTTCTGATAAAAACAGCAATTATCTTTACGATCTGCCCAATGAGGAAATTGCATTTTCAGATACCCTTATCATACCTGCTTTTTTAGGGCGAAAGGTTTATAAATCAGCAACTGACTCAGTGAAAATGGACAGTACCAAATTTGAAAAGCCAAAAGCTAAAGATGCGGAAATTGGATTATCAAAAAGAGAGGTACTCAGTGGCTCTGATTCAACCGCAAACACGTTAATTCCTCAACAGAATGTCAATCCAAATTATAAACCAATAGAGTTGTTTATGTTTATTGAGGTCGATTCTACACAGCAGATCATTGAATCTTCGGTTTCAAAGGGTTCACTTATAACTTTTCGACTTAAATACCCATGTAGCGAATTCCAGATTAACCCTTTAAATTTCTTTCCAATCTCATCGTGGAATCAATTAGAAACGAATAGAACAAATGATACTATTTTGTGTTGGGTGCATCCTGATATGCCGGATTCACTTCAAGTTGAATTTGTAGCCGATTCAAGAATACTTGATACTTTGGATTTTGTTCTAAATAAGGTAAATCCGAATGCAAAGATTGATACAACCAAGATTCAACGCTTGAGTTTCAATACTAATATTTCAGCTGGCAAGATAGGTCTAAATAAAAATCTGGTTTTTGAAAGTGAATATCCTTTGGTAAATTATGATTTTTCGGGAGTTAGTTGGTTTGAAGATACTTTAGTTGGAACGCCTCCAATCGTTTTTTCAAATTCAGTGAAAAGAATTTTCTCCTTTGATCGTGTGCTGAATGATAAAGTAAAATACAAACTTATCATTCCTGACTCTGCTATGATGGATGTTAAGGGCAGAATAAATGACAGCATCATCCTTGAGTTCGAAACACGTAAAAAGGAAGAATATGCTACTATTGTCATTAAAACTATACTTAGCGATACAACCCAACAATGGATAGTTCAGCTTATGGATGCTCAAGATTTAGTAGTTGGACAGAAAATTGTTAAACCAAATGAACCTCTCACCTTCGACTACATTTTACCAGCGAAATATAAATTAAGGGCCATTTTAGATGAGAATAAAAATGGCCGCTGGGACACAGGTAATTATATGATGCACAGGCAAGCCGAAAAAATCCTGGTATTTAATACTGAATTTGACGTGAGAGCAAATTGGCTGACAGAGCAAAACTGGGAATTGAAATAATGCTAATCTTCGTTACAACGATTGATGCATTCAATAATTTCAGTTAAGCTAATATTTTTCAAAGAATAAAAAATCTTTTTGCCTTCTCTTTTTGAGACTAAAACACCTTTATTTTTTAGGATGTTTAAGTGGTGAGATGCCGAGGCTTGTTCAATTTTTAACTTTTCGTAAATTTCAGTCACACTTAATTTTGGGCTATCGTTGAGTAAATCTAGTATTGCAATTCGCATTGGATGAGCTATTGCACGTAGTTTACTGGCAGCCATTTCTAGTTTGTTGATGTCGATTAATAAGTTTCCCATAGTTTTAATGTTTTTGACAAAATTATGAAATAATATACATCAATTCCAACTAAATATGTATATATATCATAAAATGAAAACTTTGTTTGTTCGCTACACTAGCAAAATAATGAGGTAAATACGAATTTATTGCCATCAAAAAGACCTTTATCACTTAACTTAAGTTCGGGTATCACTAGCAATGCCATGAATGAAAGCGTCATAAACGGAGCTTTGAACCCTGAACCCAGAAGTTTTGCTTCCTGTTCGAGTTGATCATAATCTTTTGCAACTTTAAAACCATTATTATTTGACATTATCCCTGCAACCGGAAGTGGTAAAAAAATTTCTTTATCAGTATTGATTAAAGAAATGCCGCCTTTATTTTTAATCAACAAATTTATGGCTTTGACAATTTCAGAATCATTTACGCCTACCGCAATTATATTATGACTATCATGAGCCACTGTTGAGGCAATTGCACCTTCTTTAAATCCAAAGTTTTTTATAAAACCTACTGACGGAACACTTTCTTCATAACGGTTAAGGACAACTATTTTTAAAATATCACGGGAAGTATCACTCACTACTTTATTATTTCTAATAAGAGGGCTAAATTCAAGTTTTTTAGTAATTAATTGCCCTTCAATGGCTTCTATTACTTTAATATTGCCAGCTTGAGCCATTATCTCAATATCAGAAGTTTTAATAGGTTTTGCTTTGAAATGATTTGGGGCACTATCCATTACTTCTTTAATAAATGATTTACCATTCTCTGCTACTAAACTCCCGTCAATGTAGGTTTGCAAAACATTAAAGTCGATCAGGTTGTCAACAATAATTAGATCTGCCAAATCATTTTTTTGCAACAACCCGACTTCTAAATTATAGTGTTTCACGGGGTTGTAAATACAACTTCTCAATACTAAGATTGGATCGTAACCAAATACAATTGCTCTCTTAATAAGTAGATTTATGTGACCTTTTAATAAATCATTTGGATGTTTATCATCAGAGCAAAACATAATTTGATCAGGATATTCAGTGATGAGCGGGATGAGCATATCGAAATTTTTTGCGGCGCTTCCCTCTCTTATCAGCACTTTCATTCCAAGTTTGATTTTTTCAAGTCCTTCATCAACGGTAAAGCATTCATGATCGGTTGAGATTCCTTCACTTATATATTTTTTGAGATCGGCACCGCTTAATCCGGGTGCATGACCATCCACCGGTTTGTTAAATTTTTTAGCGATTGATAGTTTGGAGACAACCTCCTTATCGTTAAAAAGCACACCTGGAAAGTTCATCATTTCAGAAAGGTATTTTATTTCAGAACGACTTAATAATTCTTCAGTTTCCTGAACACCCAAAACAGCTCCGGCAGATTCAAAACTAGTGGCAGGCACACAGCTTGGAGCGCCAAAAAAGAATTTAAAGGGAACCTTCTCTCCATTCTTAATCATGTAATCCACACCTTCAATTCCAAGGACATTTGCTATTTCATGAGGATCAGAAACCGTGGCAACAGTGCCATGTATAACTGCTATTCTTGCAAATTCTGAAGGAGATAACATTGAACTTTCGATATGGATATGGGCGTCAATCAAACCCGGTAAAATAAATTGGGTTTCATTAACCGGTTCTTCAGATATGTTTATGATGCGGTTGCTTTCAATTGATATTTTTCCTTGAAAAATTCTTTGTGAAACGACATCCACAATATTCCCTGATAGTATTTTCATATTACTCGTTATTGATTGTAACAAATCTACAAAATAAGTGGATAAGGATAGAATGTGAGGAAATCGAACTAAATAGAAAAAAGGCATTCTCCCTCAGAATGCCTTTTTAGTAATTACCTATGATGTAAGAATAAGTAAAATTGTCTTACATCACTTTATACCATTAATGATAAAATGTCGCATGTAAAAAATTAAATTTTTTATTGGAATAAGCTAATAAACTTATGTTAAAGGGATTAAAATGGTAAAAAGTTTTCAAACCTTCTAATTTCCTAAAGGATTAGCAGTTATTGTGGCATTAATTGTAACCTCAATTGTGAATTCTACATCATCAACATTTGTATGCCCGTCAACGAAGATTGTAAATATATTTTTATCACCTAGAATATCTTGAACCTTTATCCATTGGTTGGATTCATTGCCCAGGGTTAAAACTTTTCCTAAACTTATAAGTTCATTTGTGAAATTCCATGAAGTATTTTTTGTTTCTGAAAAAATAGAAATACTTGCCGTTTCAATGATCACAGGCTTGCTAATACTTAAAACCTTTGCTGAAATGGAAGTTATTTCAATATCTTTTATTTTATGGGCGTATTTTAAAAATTCGGCATTGCTATTGGGATCAATAGTTGCAGAAGTACTAAATACTCCTTCTGTCTGTTTTAACCCATTTTTGGGCAGAACTATTGCATCTAATTCCACGGAATATTCCGTATTAAAAGTAACATCCAATAAACTGGCTAATTTCTTACAACCACTTGATGTTATCATAATTATAATAATAAAGGGGATGAGATATTTAACATTTTTCATGATTGAATCTAATTTGGTTTTAGGAGTGAAGATAAAATTTTCTGATTTGATTTTACAGTTTTTTTTGTAATTTAACAAAAGATATTGTAGTAAAAAGTACTTTTTTAAAAAAATAGAAATGAAAATTAAAATCTATCAGATTGATGCATTTTCAGATCAGGTTTTTCGGGGTAACCCTGCAGCTGTTTGCATTTTGGATTATTGGCTGGATGAATCAACAATGCAGCTAATCGCTGCTGAGAATAATTTGGCAGAAACCGCTTTTGTAGTGAAAGAGGGGAAGAATTATGCAATAAGATGGTTTACTCCCAACACGGAAGTTGATCTTTGCGGTCATGCAACCTTGGCTGCAGCACATGTTCTTTTTAAGTATTATCATTATAAATCTTCAACTATAAAATTTGACACCAAAAAATCAGGAATATTAATAGTGCGAAAAGACAGGAAAAAAATAGAATTAGACTTTCCTGCTGATCAAATAGAGAAAGTAGCTACACCTGATATACTGGTGAAGGCTTTAGGATGCAAGCCTATTGAAACGTACAAAGGCAAAACTGATTATATGTTGATCTTTGATGCGCAAAGTACGATAGAGTTATTGAAGCCTGATTTTAGGCTACTGAACAAGATAAAAGCACGAGGTATCATCGTTAGTGCCAAAGGTGAAATAGTTGATTTTGTTTCACGCTTTTTCGCGCCACAGGTTGGAATTGATGAAGACCCTGTTACAGGTTCAGCACATACTACACTTGCTCCATATTGGGCTAATAAGCTTAATAAAACTGCTTTAAAGGCACAGCAATTATCCAAAAGAAAAGGTGAATTGGAATGTGTTTGGGATGGTGATCGGGTAAAAATAAGTGGGCATGCGGTTACTTATTTAATCGGAGAAATTGAATTTTAGTTAAGTATTATAAAGGAAAATAATAGGCGCAACTAAATTTGTAGCTGCGCCTATTATTTTTTAAAAAATGGTGATCTCTGCTTTTTTTACTGCATCCTGATATTTTTTCCATCCATTGTCAAAGAATTTATTTAATTGGCCGGTGTATTCAGCCATCGCTTTTTCAGCCTGATCTATGGCGTATTTTTGGTTGCTGTTAAGCTTGGTTGCTGCCATTAATCCCGAAAATGCTGGCCATATTTTATTTGAAATTTCTTTTGGGTTACTATAAATTCCCTGAACGTCTTTAGGGCCATACATGAGTTCGTTCAGTTCCTTAATGGTGATACCAATTTCTTTCTCGATCGATTTTAAACTATCGATGTTTGGACTGCTTTCTTTAGGGATAAGTTTGTTAACGATATCAATTTTCTTTTCAATTTCTTTAAGTTTATCGAGTGCTGTATTTAATTCATCAACCATGGCAATAAAAGGATCAAGATTTTTCCGATTTGTAATCATTGCATCCGCATCAATGTCTAACCGATTATCAGCTTTTACCATCAGGGTACTTGAGGCTTCTGCATCCTTATATTTCAAATTTAAAGTATAAGTGCCAGGCAAAGTGATGGGGCCTCCACCTTGTGTTCTTGCATTCTTGGGGGCTGGCCTGCCAGGCATTCTAAAACCTCTGGTATCAAAGCCCCAGTATGTTCGGTTAATCCCTTTTTTTGGCTTTATTGATAATGTGCGAATGGTGTCATTATTAGAATCAATAATATCAATATTTACCATTTCATTTTCATCTGCTTCTTTGATGAAAAAACTAATCATTGCCCCCATTGGTCTGTTTTCGCCTTCATAATAGGAGTCACCGGCATATTGTCGCATCCAAACCGGATATCCAGGTGCAACTTTTGGCTTAGCCATAATTGCGGTAGGAAGATCAAATGCAACCAGTTCCTGCTCAAAAATATTTGTACCATCCTGAGCAAGCTTTCTTAAAGGTCGAATATCATCCAATACCCAAATTGATCGACCGAAGGTACCGATGACCAAATCATACTCGCGGGGATGAATTTTCAGATCCATGGTAGATACTGTGGGATAAGAATGAGTCCATTTAGTCCAGTTATCTCCGGCATCAATACTTATATAAAGTCCCATTTCACTACCTAAAAACATTAGCTTTGGTTCAATTGGGTCTTGTTCAAAACTCAGTGCATATCCCCATATTTCTGAGTTGTCAGCAATTTGTTCCCATTTTCTACCATAGTCTTTGGTATGATAAACATAAGTGCTGTAATCATTCTGTCGATAATTATTTACGATAACAAATGCTTCTGCAGCATTATATTTTGATGGATGAATTTGAGGAATCCAAGCATTTAACGGGGCACCTTTAATTTTGCCATAAACATTGACCCATGTTTCTCCACCATCAGTCGTCAGTTGCAGATTACCATCATCTGTTCCCACCCAAATTACCTTTTCGTCAAGTGGACTGGGAGCTATGGAAATGATGGTTGTATGATTTTCTGCTCCTGTGGCATCATAAGTTATTCCACCACTTAAATGTTGTTTTTGTTTCTCAGGATCGTTTGTGCTTAAATCAGGACTAATGATTTCCCAGTTCTCTCCACGGTCATTACTTTTGTGTAAAAACTGACTTCCAAAATAAATGCTATTCTGATCAAATGGATTTTGTGCAATGGCTGCATTCCAGTTAAAACGCACGTCAATTCCTTCAGGATGAACAGGACGAATATTTTTAGAATCCCCGGTCAGAATATCATTTCTTGATAAATGACCTTGCTGTGACATTGAATAGCAGTATCGTGCATCTCCGGGTACAGGAACAGCATCAAAACCATCCCCGCCATTCAGATAATCCCAATAATTATTGATAATTCCCTGTCTGCTCCAAACGTAAGACGGGCCCACCCATGATCCATTGTCCTGCATCCCACCATAAATATTATATGGAAGTTCATTGTCAACATCGATATGATAGAACTGACCGACAGGAAGATTCGAAATTAATCTCCAGGTTTTGCCCATATCATGTGTAATGGCCATTCCACCATCGTTACCATCAATCATAAAAGAAGGTTCGTTAGGATGGATCCACCAGGCATGATGATCACTATGGATACTTTCAGCAGTTTGATCGGTAAAGGTCAAAGCCCCGTCTTCACTCACATTGACAAAACTGTACAATGAGTAAACCCTATTTTCATTTTTTGAATCAACAAATAAATCAGCATAATAAAAAGGGCGGTCACCAATATTTTTATCCCCTCGTTTTTCCCATTTATAACCACCATCCGTTGATCGGTATATGGCATTTTTTTTAGATTCAACTAATGCGTAAATATATTTTGGATTACTTCTGCTTATGGCTAACCCGATTCGTCCGATCTCTCCCGAAGGAAGTCCGTCTTCCTCTGAAAGTAGTTTCCAGTTTTCTCCACCATCAATGGTCATGTATAGTCCGGAGCCTTCACCGCCTGATTTAAAAAACCAAGGTTGGCGATGATGCTGCCACATGGCAACAAATATTTTATCCGGATTTGAAGGATCCATCACCATATCAGCTACCCCGGATTGATCGTTGGTAAATAAAATTTGATCCCAGGTTTTTCCACCATCGGTTGTTTTAAAAACTCCTCTTTCAGGATGTGGGCCCCAGGGGCTTCCGATTGCTCCGACATAAACAATATTCGGGTTCTCCGGATGGGTGATAATTCGATGAATATGACGAGTGTTTTCCAATCCCATTTCCTTCCAGGTTCTACCACCGTTAACACTTTTATAAAGTCCGTACCCGCCAGTTAAACTGTTTCTTGGATTCCCTTCACCGGTTCCTGCCCAAATGATATCGGGATTTTTTTGAAATATAGCAATAGCCCCTATTGAGGCTGCTTTTTTATCTTCAAAAATTGGTGTCCAATTTGTTCCGGCATTTTCTGATTTCCATAATCCGCCTGAAGCAGTGCCTGCATAAATAATATTGGTGTTTGACAAGTTAACATCAATTGCTGTTACTCGCCCGCTCATTCCAGCAGGACCAATATTTCTTGGTTTTAAATCGTTTAATAAATCCATGTCGAGCTTTTGAGCGTGCACAGAAAAAACAGAAATACATAAACCGATAAGGAGGAAATATTTTTTCATAAGTTTAAATATTGTGATTTTTGATGGTTAAAAATTACGAAATAAAAGCACAGTAAAAAATAATCCTTGAATTTATTTATTATAGTTTATATATTTAGAATCGGAACATACGAAGTTTGTAAAAATACTATAGCTTATTTTAATAGCCTGGAATTTCTATTATCTAATTACAGTTATCATTTATTAACCTAAACCAGAAACCAATGAAAAAAAAGATCTTATGCATGATGTGCATCAGCTTTCTGCTTAGTTTCGCTGGGATATGTCAGGATGATATGAGTGTTAATGAAGCAGAGAAACTCGCAAAGCTAAATGCAAAATTACTCCTTAAAAATGGAGTGAAAAAAGTAATGTTTGTAGAATTTTATGGAGAATATATCACCTCCAAAGAAACAGCTCCCGGCCCGATGGAAAGCAGATGGAGTGGCGGCCCACTCTATAAGCGTACACAAACTGTTGAAATTGGCGGTGATTACTATGAATCACTGACCAATGAACTCTATGAAATCGTTAAGAAAGTATTTACCGATAACGGAATAGAAGTATTAGATAAAGAAGTACTTCTCAATAATGAAAATTATATTGCCTTAGGCCTTAAAGAGGAAAGGAAAACCAGGGCATATTCGGGAGGAATTACCAAAAAATCGGTGACCACGGAAGGGATTAAACGATCTGTTTCAGGAATGGGCATGTTCAGTGAAACTTTAAAAATTGGCGCGATTGTAAAAATTAATAATATGGTTCCCAGAATTGCCATGGAAACCGATTGCCAAGCTTCACTGAGCGTCAATTTTAAATTTGGAATAGGAAAAAAAAATGCCCCAACGCTTGACTTTATTAATATCAAAGTTCAGTCAGGTCTTGATGAGGTTAATGCAGGACAAGGAAAGAAATCCTACGTGTTTAAAAATTCGGGAGACTTGTTTCTTACAAACAAAGGATTAATTGGTGATACAGATTTCTTAAAGGATAAAGGTGAAATTGATCTCGATAAATATAATAAAACGATGATAGAGATGGCACAAAAAATGGCCACTGCTTATACGATCCTTTTAAAGAATGAAATGAATCAGTAAGCTTACATTTCCATAGCTTACATCAAAGGGCCAACCAATCATATTCATTGGATAGCCCTTTTTTTGTTGCATATTCATGATTTCAAATATTACTCGTGAATCTTTGGCTGATTTATTGGAGATTAAATAAAAATTAGGGAACTTTACAGATAACCTAAATCCTTAGACTTATGAACCTAATGAAAAGATTTGTCTTCCTTTTATTGCCATTTGTTCTGATCGGACATTTAAATGCTCAAATAATTCCTGACTTATCTTCAGTAAATAATAAAAAAATCTGGAATGTGTATAATCGAATAGTAAATTTTGACAAGACTGAAAATGCAATTCAGTTTAATGCTCAACCTTTGGATGGTGTTGTTTGGGTGAAAGATTTGAGTTTTGGTGATGGAGTGATCGAACTTGATATTAAGGGTTCAGATCATCAAGGAAGAAGTTTTGTGGGCATTGCCTTTCATGGGCTTGATGAAGAGACATACGATGGAATCTATTTCAGACCATTTAATTTTAAATCGCCAGAAAGAAATAGCCATTCTGTTCAATATATTTCACATCCGGAAAAAACTTGGAGTTATTTACGAAGTAATTTTCCTGAACAATATGAGAATCCTGTAATTCCTGTACCTGATCCGAATGATTGGTTTCATGCGAAGATTGAAATTGTATACCCTCAAGTGAAAGTTTATGTAAATAATTCTGAGATTGCATCATTGGAAATTGAGCAGTTAAGTGATCGAAAGACCGGATGGATTGGCTTGTGGGCCGGTAATAATTCAGATGGAGCTTTCAAAAATCTTGTCATTAAAAAATCAAAATAAGCCTCTTGTTATGACACAAATTAAAAGAAGAAATTTTTTAAAAGCTTCAATCACCGGATTTGCTGGAGCAGCAATGTTTTCTGCATTTGGCAAGAATGTCAGCAGTTTGCCATTTGACAACTTATCAGCAATTCTTTCTTCAGAAAAGTCTGATGAAAGTTATTGGGAACAGGTAAAAGAACAATTTCCTTTTGCAGAAGGATTAAAATATTTTAATAATGGTTCATTAGGCCCATCTCCATTAATTGTGAGAGAAGCAAGTTGTAATTTCAGGACGACCTTAGATGAATTTCCATCAAAATACATGTGGGGAGGCTGGAAGGAAGAAGTAGAAAAAGTCAGAAGTCAATCTGCTGAGCTATTATCAGTATCTCCAGAAGAAATTGCACTTATCCATAATACTACGGAAGGCTTTAATATGCTTGCCAAGAGTTTTGACCTGAAACCCGGTGACGAAATTATATTGGCTGATCATGAACATACAAGCGTAACGATTCCGTGGCAGGTATGGCAAGAATCGAAGGGTATTAAATTAGTGCAAATTGTATTGCCAATTCTCCCTGATTCAGTTGAAGAAATCGTTGAAATGTACCGAAAGGCCATTACTCCAAAAACGAAGATCATATCAATTTGTCACTTATTAAACACAAATGGCATGATTTTACCAATTAAGGAGGTAAGTGAAATGGCTCACCAAAAAGGTATTTATGTGGCAGTTGATGGTGCTCAGGCAGCCGGGATGATTCAAGTAAATTTGCAAGACCTGGGTTGTGATTATTATACTGCAAGTACGCATAAATGGTTATTTTCACCAAAGGAAATTGGAATCTTTTATGCCAAAAAGGTAAGCCAGCATTTACTAAAGCCACTCATTGTTGCCAATGGACATAAGGATATTACTATCCGGAGGTTGGAAAACTATAATACACGAAATTTACCTGATGTATTAGGATTGGGAACAGCAATAGAATTTCACAACTCAATAGGGCGTGAAAAAATTGAAAGGAGATCGTACGAACTTAAAGCATATTTAAGGGAAAAAATTGGAGATAATCCAAAATTTAAATTCAAGTCTCCGGTAAAAGATGAGCTTTCATCTGCGATTCAAAATTTAGAAATTGTAGGTAAAGATGTTAATTTTGTTAAGAAGCAATTATTTGATAATTATGGTATTGATACCAGGCCGATGACAGGTTTTGGGTTAAATGGCCTGAGAATTTCACTGGCAATTTATATAACAAAGAGTGATATTGATTATTTAATTAAGGGATTGGAGCATATATCGACTTTAAATTAATACATTTATCTGCTCTTTTAATACAGAGTAATCCATAAATAACCGAAAAAATTTAATGATGATTGCAATTATCTATATTTCCAAGCATGGTACAACGGAAACTGTTGCTTTGAAGTTACACAAACTGCTTAATAGTGAGGAAGTTCACCACATTGATTTAAGGGCCAATAAAAACCCTGATATTTCACAATACAATAAAATAATACTGGGTGGATCAATTCATGCCGGTATGATTCAAAGGCGGATGAAAAGCTTTTGTGAATCAAATCTGGAATCTTTGCTAAAGAAGGAAATTGCCTTATTTTTATGTTGCATGGAAGAAGGTGAAAAGGCTATAGAACAATTTAATAACGCATTTCCCGAAATTTTACGGATGCACTCCATCAAAAATGAAATTATTGGTGGTGAATTTTTATTCGATAAAATGAATTTTTTGGAGAAAGCGATTGTTAAGAAAATAGCAGGGATTAAAGAAAATATTTCCAAAATTGATGAGCAAAAAATTAAGGAATTGGCAGGTGAGTTTGTCTAAAAATGATTGATTTTATATAAGAGATCGAACAATTCCGACGAAGTCGGAAGGTATAATACCGCGCATCTCTGCTGCTGAATTTTTTTCTCCCGAGTGTTCGGGACTTTGGGGTTTCATACCCGTGATTCTCCCAACTAAGTATTTTGATTATTCATAAATTAATTATTACCTTTAAATTATAAATCTTAAATATTATAGTATGAGGAAGTTCGCAATTAAATCGGCATTGTTGTCAATCTTTGCTATAATTTCGCTATCAAATATTTCCATAGCTCAGGGCAATCAATATGAAGTAACAATTACTACTTTAAAAGGGGAAAGTTATCATCTTGTAGAAGTAAGAGGCTATGGAGGTTTTGAATTTCAATGTCTTCAGAATAAGGCAGAGTTTAAACTGAAATTTGACAAGATCAAAAGTATCCAATTAGAGAAGAAGAAAAAAGGACAATTCCGTAAAGCAATGGTAGCATTGGAAAACGGCCAGATGGATGAAATTTGGATCAAGACAAGTTTTAAAGAAAAAGGGTCTAAAACAAAAACCATTTTACTAACCATCGAAGGGAAGAGCAAAGAATATGGGAGCTTGGTAAGGCTGAATATCAAAGACATTAAAAAGATTAATTTTTTATAAAAAAATATCAATTCAGCCAGATTATTTCTCAAGTATTTTAATCTTATTATTTATTCAGACGATCGAATAAAAGATTTGATTCCGGATGAGCATACTTATACAAAATGAAAAAAACAGAAAGGTTTGAATTGATTGGTCACGAATTCATTGAACTGAATAAGCTGCTTAAATTTTTGGGTTGGGTCGAAACCGGTGGAGAAGCCAAAATCCGGATTGAGGCCGGGGAGGTAATGGTGAATGAAGCGGTTGAATTTCGAAAACGTTGCAAACTGCGTGTTGGTGATAAAGTATTTTTTAACGGGAATGAAGTAGTGATTGGCTAAGTGATCAATTTGATAATTTGAAGATCCACGACGTTTTCGGGACAAGTTGTGCTAATTGAAAATTGATTTCATTGCTTCAATATTAAATCTAACAGATTATTTTCCAACTTAAGTATTGCGATTGTATTTCTATTGTATATCCATTGAATGTCGCATACTAACTCCGCTCAATTTGCATAATAATTAATATACGATTGAACAGAAAAGAGAAGAATTTTAAAATTCATTTGTTTATACAAAAATAATTTTCATACATTTGCCGACAGAAAACAGATAAGAATGAAAAATATAGTATTAAATAATTGGTGGTGGTCTTTCAATACTCGGTGAGTGCTGAATAGACAGACTATTATTTAATATCAAAAAAAATAATGAAGACCTGCCGATTTCGGCGGGTCTTTTTTTTTCATGATACAAGACTTTTTTTTAAAATGATTGTGAAATTTAAAATCAAAAATAATGGAATGATATTGTCGGAAAGTTTAGGGATGCAGCAAATGTCACATCGAGCTTGTCGAGATGTGGTTAAAAGTTTGGGAACAGTTCTCGACGGGCTCGAACTGACATTTATTGATATTTATCCTCCACTTACAGAAATTCAATTGTAGGAGGAATTTCCAAATATCCTTATATAGCTATTAAATTAATTTAAAAAATGAGTAAAATAAAATTTAACACAATTTACAAAAAACTCCTAGCCGATACCATTACACCGGTCAGCACTTATTTGAAATTGAGAGATCAATTCCCAAATTCATTATTGCTCGAGAGTTCGGATTATCACAGCAAGGAAAACAACTACAGTTACATTTGTTGCGAACCTCAGTTTACCTTTAAGGTGGATGGAAACAGGGCCTATGAATTTCAGCTGAACACGCAGATTATCGAATTCAATTTGAATGAAAAGAATACTGTTGTCGAACTGCTTAAGAATTTTGTTTCGCAATTCGCAGAAACAGAATCAAAATTCCCATTTAGCGATAACGGTATTTTCGGCTATACTGCCTACGATTCGATCAGGTATTTTGAGGATATAAAACTAGAAGCAAAAGAAATAGCATACAAGAAAATACCGGAGATGATTTATAGCCAGTTCCGTTTTATATTGGTATTTGATCATTTTAAAAATGAACTGTACATTTTTGACCATCGACCTCTAGGTTATACTCATTCAGCAATGACGATTAAAGATGTTCAGCAGCTTATCGAAAATAGGAATTATGCAAGCTTCCCATTTAAAATTGATGGAGAGGAAATAGCGAATCTGACAAATGAGGAATACATGGATTTGGTTTCCAAAGGCAAAATGCATTGCCGGATCGGGGATGTTTTCCAAATTGTTTTGTCAAGGGAATTTAAACAAAAATTCAGGGGTGATGAATTTAATGTGTACCGCGCATTAAGGGCCATCAACCCTTCTCCTTACTTGTTTTATTTTGATTATGGCGATTATAAAATATTCGGTTCATCGCCCGAGGCACAGTTAACGGTTCGTGATGGCATAGCTGCAATACACCCTATTGCAGGGACATACCGACGTCAGGATTCGGAAAAAGAAGACCGGATTTATGCCGAAAAGCTTAAACTGGACGTGAAGGAAAATTCCGAGCACGTAATGTTGGTCGATCTGGCCAGAAACGATTTGAGCCGTAATTCAAGTGAAGTTGAGGTTGAAGTTTATGGCGAAATCCAATATTATTCGCATGTGATACACATGGTAAGCAAAGTAATAGGGAAGATAAATCCAGATAGTAATACCATTCAGTTGGCGGCCGACACCTTTCCTGCAGGAACCTTAAGTGGAGCCCCAAAAATCAAAGCCATGCAGTTGATCGATCGCTATGAAAATCATTCACGTGGGTTTTATGGAGGAGCAGTTGGCTATATCGGATTGAACGGAGATTATAACCATGCCATCATTATCCGTTCTTTTCTGAGTAAAGACAACCAGTTGATTTATCAGGCAGGAGCCGGAATTGTGGTGGAAAGCCAGGAGGAAAATGAATTAAACGAGGTTAATAACAAGATTGCTGCAGTAAGGGCAGCAATTGTAAAAGCAGAAGAAATATGAACTGTTTGATCATCGATAATTACGATTCGTTTACTTACAATTTGGTTCATCTTGTTAAAGAAATTGGGGTAATCCCAGATGTTATTAGAAACGACAAATTCCGTTTGGAAGAAATTGCCAAGTACGACAAAATCATACTATCGCCCGGGCCGGGAGTTCCCAATGATGCAGGTTTTCTAAAGCAAGTTATCAAAGAGTTTGCACCAAGAAAAAGCATTTTTGGCGTTTGTTTAGGGCAACAGGCCATTGCCGAAGTTTTCGGGGGCAGATTGATTAATCTTGAGCAGGTATATCATGGAGTAGTATCTGAAATTGAGCTTGTTATGAATGATTATATTTTCGAGCAAATTCCACTGAAATTCATGGCAGGTCGTTATCACAGCTGGGTTGTCGATCCAAATTTACCTTCAGAATTAGAAACCATCGCTACCGATGCAAATGGACAAATCATGGCGTTAAAGCATAAAACATACGATGTGAGGGGCGTGCAGTTTCATCCCGAAAGTATCATGACCCCCAATGGAAAGCAAATCATTCAAAATTTTCTAAATCATTAATTAAATTTTTACAACCAAAAAAACAAGTTATTTACGTATGAAAGATATTTTAAATCAGTTATTCGAACACCAAACCTTGGATTATTCTCAGGCTAAAAATATTCTGACTGATATTGCCGAAGGAATTTATAATCAGAGCCAGGTCACAGCTTTTTTATCAGCTTATCAAATGCGCAGTATTACTGTTCAGGAACTCTCAGGTTTCAGAGATGCACTACTTGATTTGAGTTTGTCAATTGACTTATCAGAATTTGATCCCATTGATTTATGCGGAACGGGAGGAGATCGTAAAAACACCTTTAATATTTCAACACTGGCTTCTTTTGTGGTTGCCGGAGCAGGAATCAAAGTTTCGAAGCACGGGAATTATGGGGTGAGTTCAAGTTGCGGTTCTTCAAATGTAATGGAGTATTTCGGGTATAAATTTACAAGTGAAGAAAGTATTTTAAAAAGGCAAATTGAAGAATCCGGAATTTGCTTTTTACATGCCCCTTTGTTCCACCCGGCCATGAAATTTGTATCTCCAATTCGACGTGAGCTGGGAATTAAAACCTTTTTCAATATGTTGGGTCCGATGGTAAATCCAAGCAAACCCAAAAAGCAAATCGTTGGTGTTTATTCGCTCGAACTGGCTCGTTTGTACAACTATTTATACCAACAAACCGATCATGCGTATTATATCATTCATTCGTTGGATGGTTATGATGAAATTTCTTTAACGGGTAAATTCAAATTAATTTCAGCAGATAAGGAGCAAATCCTAAGTCCTCAGGATATTCATCTTAATTCGATTTTACCTCATGAGATTTATGGGGGTGATACCATTGTGGAATCGTCCAAAATATTTATGGATGTGTTAAATAATAATACAACTCAAGCCCATAAAAATGTGGTTGTTGCGAATGCCGGATTTGCAATCCATTGTGCAAAATCCGAACTGCCCTTAGCTGATAGTTTTCAAATGGCAAGAGAATCAATCGAATCGGGTAATGCTTTAAACTGCTTTAAAACTTTAATTAAGTGATGACAATACTGGATAAAATAATTGAATTCAAGAAAATTGAGTTAAAGGAGAAGAAAGAACTCTTCCCAACAAAAAGATTGGAAAAAAGTGTTTATTTCCAAACACCCATGGTTTCGTTATCAAAATATCTTTTAAGGGAAGATAAAGCAGGAATCATTGCAGAAATTAAACGGAAATCACCGAGTAAGGGAATGATTCACGAATATGTAGATATTGAAAAAATCAGCATCGGGTATATGCAGGCCGGGGCTTCGGCCATTTCGGTTCTGACCGATCAAAACTTTTTTGGCGGATCGTGTGAATATTTGACCATCGCCCGTAAGTTCAACTATTGCCCGATCTTGAGAAAGGATTTTATTTTTGATGAATATCAAATCATCGAAGCCAAAAGCATTGGTGCAGATGCCATTCTTTTGATCGCCTCGGTTTTGAGTCCGGAAGAAACAAAGCAGCTGGCTGCCTTTGCCAATACATTGGGATTAGAAGTTTTGCTTGAAGTTCATAGCAAAGAACAGGCTCAAAAATATCCAAATGAGTTCACAAAACTGGTAGGTGTCAATAATCGAAACCTGAATGATTTTAGTGTTAACATCCAAACTTCTATCGATTTGGCAAAGGTTATTCCCAATGATTTTATTAAAGTAAGCGAAAGCGGGATCAACGATCCGAAAAATATTATCCAACTCAAATCTCATGGATTTAAAGGCTTTTTAATGGGAGAACATTTTATGCAATCGGCCAATCCGCACCTGAAATGTGCAGCCTTTATCAAATTACTTAAAAAACTGGAGGAAGCCGGATGAAAATAAAAGTTTGCGGAATGAAGTATACTGAGAATATTCAGGCAGTCGCAGATTTAAATCCCGATTATTTGGGGTTTATTTTCTACGAAAAATCACCAAGATATGCCGTTCACGATTTGAATGCCATGCAGCTTTCAACAATTTCAGGAAATATACAAAAAGTGGGGATTTTTGTAAATGAAGAATTTAATGCGATCAAACAAATTTGCCGTGAATTTCAAATTACAACCGTTCAGTTACATGGCGATGAAAGCCCTGAGCTTTGTGAAAAATTGGAAAATGCTGGGTACGCTGTTGTTAAAGCTTTTGGTATAAATGAAAATTTTGATTTTGGAAATTTACAAGTTTATGTCGATTGCTGTGATTTCTTTTTATTCGACACCAAAACGAGTGAATATGGAGGTTCCGGCAAAAAGTTTAAGTGGGATCTGTTAAATCGATATCATCTTAAGCTTCCATTTTTTATAAGTGGCGGAATTTCATTAGATGATCTGGATGAAATTAAAAAAATCAAAAGTGAATATTTATATGCCATTGATGTGAACAGCCGCTTTGAAATTGAAGCGGGATTAAAAGATGTAACAATGATAAACCTTTTTATAAAGCGGATTAGAGATGAATTTTAATGTAAGTGAAACTGGATTTTATGGGGAATTTGGCGGGGCTTTTATCCCCGAATTGCTTGTTCCAAATATTGATGAGCTTAAACTGGCATTTAAAAAGCTTGTCAATACTCATCCCTTCCAAAGCAATTTTAATAAATTGCTCAAAGAATATGTTGGCAGGCCAACTCCTTTGTATTATGCTCAGCGTTTGTCAGCGCATTACAACACAAAAATCTACTTGAAGAGAGAAGATTTGTGCCATACGGGTGCCCATAAAATAAACAATGCCATTGGTCAGATTTTGTTGGCCAATGAAATGAAGAAGAAAAGAATTATTGCTGAAACGGGAGCAGGACAACATGGCGTTGCTGCGGCAACCGTTTGCGCTTTAATGGGACTGGAATGCATTGTTTACATGGGAGCAGTCGACATGGATCGGCAGGCACCAAATGTAAAGCGAATGCGCATGTTGGGGGCTGAAGTCAGAGCGGTACATAGTGGTACAAAAACCCTGAAAGATGCAACCAACGAGGCTATCCGCGATTGGATCAACCATCCCGAGGATACCTATTATTTGATTGGTTCGGTAGTTGGACCTCATCCATATCCTGAAATGGTAAGGCTTTTCCAGTCGGTTATCGGAATTGAAATCAAAAATCAGCTCTTCAAAAGCCCTGATTATATTTTAGCATGTGTGGGCGGTGGTAGCAATGCCATAGGTGCATTTCATGCTTTTCTGAAAGATGAAAAAGTGAAATTGATTGGAGTTGAAGCTGCCGGTCTCGGATTGGAAAGCGGAAAAACTGCTGCTACCTTGAAGTTGGGGCGTGCCGGCATTTTGCATGGCAGCAAATCCATCTTAATGCAATCTGAGGACGGACAAGTTGTGGAACCATACAGCATTTCTGCAGGGTTGGATTATCCGGGGGTAGGGCCGGTTCACGCCTATTTGAATGATTGTGGCAGGGTTGAATATAAAAATGCAACTGATGAAGAAGCTTTGGCATCGGCATATTTACTAACCCGATTGGAAGGAATTATTCCTGCCCTTGAAAGTGCACATGCCCTTGCCGCCCTTGAAAAAATTAAGCCCTTAGAAGATGATATTGTTGTGGTGAATTTAAGTGGAAGAGGCGATAAAGACATGGATGTATATCATCAAAGGTTAGACTTAATACAAGATTAAAATGAAAAATAACAAACTAAGTTCACTGCTTGAATCTGACAAAAGGAATTTGCTGAGCATCTACGTAACAGCCGGATATCTGTCATTAAAGGATACTGGCGAGATCATCATGAATTGTGAGAAATCAGGTGTTGATTTGATGGAAATCGGAATTCCTTATTCCGATCCATTAGCCGATGGCCCGGTAATTCAACAGAGTGGACAAAAAGCATTGGATAATGGGATGACTCTTAAACTGCTTTTCGATCAACTCCTGAAGATTAAAACAACTGTAAAAATTCCGCTTTTGTTGATGGGATATTATAATTCGATACTTCAATTCGGAAATGAAAAATTTTGTAAGAAATGTCTGGAGGTCGGGATTTCCGGGCTTATCATCCCAGATTTACCCTTGGCTATTTTCAAATCAGAATTGAAGGAATTATTTGAACAATATGGGTTGCATCATATTTTACTGATCACCCCACAAACATCCGAGGACAGGATCTTGGAAATCGATCAAAATTCAACCGCCTTTATTTATGCGGTTTCTTCGGCAAGTACAACCGGGTCGAAAAACGGAATTTCCGATTCAACAGCATTTCTTGAAAAACTCGAAAAGATGGAATTAAAACACCCCATATTGACAGGTTTCAACATCAATAACAGAAATGCTTACCTACAAGCTTGCAAATATACCAGAGGCGCCATCATTGGGAGTTCATTCATAAAAGCAATTTCTGAAGATGGATCAATTGAACAAAACATTCACACTTACATCAAATCAATTTTAAAAAATGATCATACAATTAACGGATAATCTATCCGAAGCTGGCAAATTAGCGATCAAAAGGAGGATAAACGAATTGGGTTTTCAATCCACAGAAGTGAAGACACAGAAAAATAACTACCTGATATGTATCGGTAAGAATGAGGTTGATATTCGAATGTTTGGTCAATTAAAAGGGGTGGCAGATGTGCATCGTGTAAATGAAGATTATAAACTGGTAAGTAGAAAGTGGAAAGTGAGTGATACCACCATTAATTTGGGTGATGAAATCAAAATCAACAATGGATCTAAAACCATCATGGCCGGTCCATGTACTGTTGAGAGTGAAGATCAGATCAGGGACATGGTAAGCATACTTAAAAAGAATGGCGTAGGAATTATCAGGGGAGGGGTATTTAAGCCTAGGAGCTCGCCATATAGCTTTCAGGGGCATGGTCTCGAAGCCTTGAAAAGGTTTCATGCTGTTGCACGTGAAACAGGGATGAAAATTATTACGGAGGTGATGCAGGTAAGCCAGGTTGAACAGATGTATCCTTATGTTGATATATTTCAGGTCGGTGCAAGAAATTCCCAAAACTTTAATCTGCTTTCGGCCTTAGGCGAAGTGGATAAGCCCGTATTGATCAAACGCGGAATTAGTGGGAGTATTGATGAATTGCTGCAATCGGCAGAGTATGTTTTTTCAAGTGGAAACGAGCGGTTGATCTTATGCGAAAGGGGCATTCGTACCTACGAAAAAGCATACCGAAATACCCTGGATTTAAACGCTGTCCCCATCCTAAAAGAAAAAACGCATCTACCCGTAATCGTTGATCCTTCGCATGGAATCGGAATCCGGCGATTTGTTGAACCCATGTCATTAGCAGCCATTGCTGCAGGTGCGGATGGCCTCATGCTTGAAATTCATCGTCAACCTGAAAATGCGCTCAGCGATGGTTTTCAATCCTTGAATTTTGAAGAATTTGAAGCTTTGGTCACTAAAGTGAGGATGTTAAGTGATTTGACGTAGAGGTGATTGGGGATTATTATTGGGGTTTTGTTGAACTGTTTTCGCAAATGATTTAACGCAAAGATTCAGCAGTTGATCGATTTATTGGTATTTGGTTCAGGTAGAACCCTTAATTTCTTTAATTTCGTACTTATTCAAAAACCTAAAATATCAGTTATGAAATTTGCACTTACCCTTTTCCGTAAAGTTACATTTGTTCTGGTCACAACCACCATATTTATTTCATGTTCTCAAAATAAAAAATTAAGTATTGAAGAGCAGGCCAATAAAATTGCCCAAGAATCGATCATCATCGACTCTCACATTGATTTGCCGAATTGGCTTTTTGAGGAGTTTGATGATGTTTCAAAACTCGAAAATGCAAGCAATTTTGATTATCTGAAAGCCCAAAAAGGGGGCTTGGATGCACCATTCTTGGCCGTTTATGTTTCTCCTGAACTTGAGGGAAAAGTTGAAGCCATGGAAAATGCAAATCATCAGCTCGATCTTTTAGATCAGCTGTTTGCAAAAAATGCGAATAAGCTGGCAAAAGCACTTTCACCAGCAGATGTAAAAATCAATTTTAAAAACAAGGTAATGGCTATTCCTTTGGGATTAGAAAATGGAGCACCATTGATGGGAGATTTAAATAATTTAAAATATTTTTATGATCGGGGGATAAGGTATGTCACCATTGTTCATGGCAAATGCAATCACATCTGCGATTCATCATACGACTCAATCAGAATTTGGAATGGATTAAGCGAATTTGGAGAACAGTTGGTGAATGAGATGAATAAAATAGGGATGATTATTGATGTATCCCATGCATCCGACAGCTCATTTTATGAAATAATGCGAGTTTCAAAAGCCCCGGTTGCAGCAACTCATTCAGGTGTTAGATTTTACACACCCGGTTTTGAGCGTAATTTAACGGATGAAATGATCAGGATGATTGCCGAAAAAGGAGGGGTGATTGGGATCCCATTTGGTTCGGGGTTCCTTAGACCAGATGCAAATATTTTCCGGGATAAATACCATCTGGCATTTGATGAATTCCTTCACAATACTGGAGTAAACTACAAGAGTGAGGAAGCAGAAACATTTAACAGGGATTATTATAAGAAATATCCATATCCATATGCAAGTATCGATGAATTAATAGATCATATTGATTATGTAGTAAAGCTTGTTGGGCTTGATCATGTGGGTATCGGTTCTGATTTTGAAGGTGTGGGTGATAGTTTGCCCGAAGGGTTGAAAGATGTTTCGGGTTATCCGAATCTGATCGTAGGATTAGTGAAACGTGGTTATAGTGCAGAAGATGTTGATAAAATTCTGGGATTAAATTTCCTGAATTTCTGGCAAAGAGTAATTGATCATGCATCGCAAAATAAAATTTAAACAAAATGAGAAAAGTAATATTAGCCTTTTGCTTTTTGCTGATTATAACTAGTTCTTTTTCGCAAAAGGTAAGTACTTATTATTTAATCAGACATGCTGAAAAGCAAGTTGTGGATAATCCAAATCCTGAATTGACAGAGGAGGGAATTTTACGAGCCGAAAATTGGGCAATAATTTTTAAAGATATCAAGTTTGATGCAGTTTATTCAACCGACTACTTAAGAACAATTGCAACTTCTCAACCAACTGCTCAAAGCCAAAATCTGGAAATTACTCTTTATCATCCTACTAAAATTGATATTAAACAATTTTTAAAAGAGACGGAAGGCAAAACCGTACTTATTGTTGGGCATAGCAACACGATTCCTGTTTTTGTGAATAAACTGATAGAAAAGGAAAAATATAAAGATATAGAGGATGATAATTTTGGAAATTTATATATTGTTGAAGTAACAAAAACATTGAGAAGAGTTGAACTTCTTCACTTAAACTAAGATATTCATGTTCAGTAAAACTAAAAAAGGTGCAGGAATTCTGCACCTTTTTTAGTTTATGATTCAGTTAATCTTAAGGAGTTAACTGACCGGGATTTGGTTGTAAGTTTGGATTGGCTTCTAATTCATTTAATGGTATTGGCATAATTATAGCCCATGAATCGTAATTAATCGACCCAATGTTTATATGCCATCTTTTCAAATCATGCAATCTGAATCCTTCCCAACATAATTCTTTATAACGTTCCATTCTGATGATATCACGGGTGACTGATGTAAGTGGAGTTGTCAGTCCTGCACGTCCCCTTATCTTATTGATATCGGCAAGAGGCGTTGCTCCGGTCGATGTTCCGGCTTCAAAATTAGCCTCAGCACGGGTTAAGTACATCTCAGCCAAACGAATCATTGGCAAGTTCGTATAGTAGTTGCCCCACTTAATCGTATTTGTTCCACCAAAGTTAAGAATACCTCCAACTCCATAATAATACATGGAACTTACATCTGCGTGAGTATATGAGTCTTCCATATCGTCCGGCCCTTGATAACTTCCGCGTAAATCACCCGGTTCAAATATATTGAGGAATCCATCACGTATTTCGTAATCACCTCGGCCAGCGTCATTTAAGCTGGCATACATAACAGCAAGTGTGCCTACATTACTAGCCGTGTTATTTTGGAATGCAAAAACATCTTCTGCAACATTGCCTGCATTGTTATGAGCTAGTCTTGGGGTTGCCATCAGATTATAACCTCCTTGTTCGATTACCCTGCTTGCTTCAGTTGCTGCAGCAGCATAATTACCTTGTTGTAGGTAAACTTTTGCAAGAACAGCACTTGCGGCATAGGTAGATAGATTTGTGCCGTTTTGTCCATAAGGTGCTAAGAGTGTTTTTGCAGCAGTAAGATCTGCAATTGCTTGTGTATAACATTCCGAAACAGTATTTCTGGTTACATTAATGGCATCAGCAGCAACAAGCGTAGGAGTAAGTACTATTGGAACACCTAAGTTTGTATTATTGTTTGCAGGTGAAGTAAAATCAAATTGTTTGCCATAAAGTCTGGTCATTTCAAACAATAACCAACCTCTTGCAAGTTTGGCTTCTCCTTCAATTCTTGGTCTGATATTCTCATTTACAACTTCTAAGCCAGATAAAATTGTATTGATCATATTATTAACATAATATGCTTGATTCCAGTTACCACGTAAGTAAGTATTATCGGCGATGATTTCTTTATCAAAAAATTCCTCGGGTTGAGCATATGATCCAATAAAATGCATATCTGTAGTTGCGGCAGTTAATTCACTAAATTCGTTAAAGTTGCCACCCCATAAACTTGCACTTCTCATATTTTGATAAACACCTACCAATAGTGTTTCAATACTAGCCGAAGTGGCGAGAGCTGTTTCTGTATCGATTGATTGTTGTGGTTTAAGATCCAGTTGCTTGTCGCAGGATACCACCACCATCATTAACATTATTGCAAATAATGAAATGAGATATTTTATGTTTTTCATATCTAGTTTTTTTAGATTTTTTATGATAATAATTAAAATCCTACGTTTACACCAAAAGTAATCGTACGAGCCTGAGGAACAGTATAGAAGTCATTTCCTTGCGCAATATTAAAGGTTTGAGTTGTTCTTCCGGTCCCCGTATAATTTACTTCAGGATCCCATCCTGTATAATTCGTAATAGTTAAGAGGTTTACACCTGTTACATATAACCTGACTCTGTCCAGTTTAAGTTTAGATGTTATGCTTTTTGGTAAGTTATATCCAAAAGTTACATTTCTTAACCTTAAGTAAGAACCATCTGATAAATATCTGGATGATTCTCTGGTTCCGTTGCTTGAAGCAAATCTGGCTTCAGGAACGTCTGTAATGTCTCCTGGGTTTCTCCAGAAATTTAATTGATCTTTGGTTTGGTTATCCCACCAGTCACCATTAGCTGATTGATATTGACCCCCACCATTGTATATCATATTACCATAAACGAAGTTAAAGGTAAAGGATAGATCAAAGTTTTTATAAGACAAAGTATTAGTCATCCCACCAGTAAAATCAGGATTTGGTGAACCAACAACTTGTTTTTGGGCTGAGCCATAATTATTGGTCGTAGCGTCACTGGTTTCATCAATATAATAAAGTGCATCTCCATTGTCTGGATCAACTCCGGCATATTTGGTCATTACAAAAACGCCCATTGGTTCGCCTTCTCTTACTCGGTTAACGCCAACAATAATGTCAGGTCCATTGATATTTACAATTTCGTTATTATTAAAACCAATATTAAAGTCGGTTGACCATTTGATCACACCGGTTAAATTATTAGAATGTAGTGCAACTTCAAATCCTCTATTATTTAGTTCTCCAATATTTTCAGTTACGGAGGTGAAACCTGAGGTTCCTGGAAGGGTTCTGTTTAATAATAAGTTTGATGTTTTTTTGATGTAATAATCAATTTCACCGGTTACACGGTTGTCAAATAACCCGAAATCAATACCAATGTCCATTTGTGTGGTTGTTTCCCAAGCCAAATCAGGGCTCTCTAATTGAGTTGGTCTGATACCGGGGGTGCCAGCATAATTAACTCCTTGATATAAACCTAAGTGGTCGAAATCACCAATGCCAGAGTTTCCTGTAACCCCAATACTTGTTCTTAGTTTTAAGAAACTAATGGTGGATTGATCCATAAGGAAATCTTCGTTAGAAATAATCCATCCCATTGAAGCTGCTGGGAAGAAACCATATCTGGCATTCTTACCGAAACGAGAAGAACCGTCAACTCTACCACTAAGTGCCACTAAATATTTATCACTTAATTTATAATTTGCTCGGAGGAAATAGGATAAGTAACTATAAGCAGTTTTAGTTGTTGAAAAACTAGTTACTTCAGTAGCACTGGCCAATGTTTGGAAATCATCACTTGGGAATCCAATTGCGTAGATGTATTGAACATCGGTATTGGATTTTTGAAATGACATACCGGCTGTAGCAGAAATTTCATGCTTTTCATTAATGGTTTTTGCGTATGAAAAGTAGTTATTGGTATTATAATTTGCGACCCTAACAGTTCTGGCTTCACCTTCACCTGCTGGTCCGGAACCAATAGTAAGCCTTCCGTAGAAGTTATTTTCTCTTTGCTCCAGAACATCTAATCCAAATTCAGAACGGAATGAAAGTTCAGGTGTAATTTGATAGGCAGCATAAGCATTAGAGAAATTTCTGAAAACAACGGTGTTTTCATGCGAATCTCTGGCTGAAATTAATCCATTATAATAGATTGTTCTTGTGAATAATTCTCCATTCTCATCATAAGCTGGTTGCATTGGTGATAGGGCTACTAATTGAAGCGGAGTAGCAAATGCATTGTCGTTAGCAACTCTGTTTGTTTCAGATCTGACAGTATTTGTAGTAATGCCAAATTTTAGTTTGTCAGAAGCTTGATGGTCAATGCTAACTCTTCCACTAATTTTGTTATAATCATTCTTTAATAAAATACCAGTTTGGTCATCATAGGTAAAACCTGCATAAAATGTAGTTTTTTCATTACCGCCACTTGTGGAAAAATTTAATCTTTGTGATCCGGCGTTCTGAAAAGCAAGACTTTGCCAATCAGTATCATGTCCACCATCCCATCCTTTAACGTAACGGTTGAATAATCCGGGAACATCTAACCAATCCCATAATAATCCAGTATTAGGATCATAATCAGGGGAACGGTGAATAGCCTCAGTAAATAAATCAAGATATTCTTCAGCGTTTAACCATTCCCTTAATCTTGATGGCTCGCTAAACCCAACTGAATAATCGAGGCTGAAATTGGTTTTTCCTGATTTTCCTGTCTTTGTGGTAATTAATACAACCCCATTTGAGGCTCTTGAACCATAGATTGCTGCTGCAGAAGCATCCTTTAAAATTTGAATTGATTCTATGTCGGCAAAGTTAATGTCTGCCAATGGGCTTGTTGGTTGATTATTACCAACACCTTGGCTGGTTGCAGTAATTGGCATTCCATCAACGACATATAATGGCTGATTGTCAGCAGAAACAGAAGATGACCCCCTAATTCTCATTTTAATTGATTCACCAAGTTTACCACTTGATTTCTCAATAAAAACGCCAGAAGTTTTACCCTGAATTGCTTCTTCAAAGCTAGGTACTGGAATATTTTTCAACTCTTCTGTATTTACTTTTACAATGGAACCTGTTAAATCACGTTTAATTTGAGTTCCGTATCCTACAACAACAACCTCATCCAGACTGGCCATTGATGGATTCAACACTACATTTATGACAGATTGATTTCCAATTTCAATCTCTTGTGCTGTCATCCCAATGAAGGAAAAAATAAGTGTAGTTGCATTTTGTGGAACACTTAAACTGAATTGTCCTTGAACATCAGTCGTTGTTCCAATGGTAGGCATCCCTTTAACAATAATATTTGCTCCGGGTATACCTAAGTTATCCTCGGATGAGGTAACTTTTCCTGAAATTACCCGATTTTGCGCATACAAGGATTGTGAACCTACGAATGCAAAAAATGCAAGTAAAAAGAAGATTTTTTTCATGGGTTGATTTTTAAGTTAGTAATAATTTAATAGATAATATATTGATGTTTGTTGATGATTATTGATATTTCGAAGATGTTTTTGTAAGGCAAATTTATTAAATAAAAAGTAAATTGCAACTACTTTTTCAATTAAGAACCTCATGTAGCCATTAATATAATGGTATTTCATTATAATTCAGTATTTATAATTAAATAATCCATAAGTAATAATTACTGACCAAAATTGGTTTTACATAACCAAGTAGATTAAATTGATAGGGGAGTAAAATAAAACTATGCACAGAACTATAACAGTATTATTATTTATTGTGAAAGAGTGCCAGATTGAATTGCTCGTTTAGTATTTCAGTATTTAGATATTGTTCGTTGAAACAATCCGCTTCTCGTTTTTATATACAGGTATAAGCTCAACATTATGTTTTCTGAGTTCGAATTTTGCTTTTTCAAGATCTTCGGTAAACCCAAGAAGAAATCCACCTCCACCTGATCCACATAATTTTAAGTAATATGCGGAAGTATCCAAACCAATATTCCATATTTCCTTAAAAGTATCGGGGATCATTGGTTCCATGTTTTTAAGTAAAAACTTTGATAAGCCCCGAAGATTTTTGAAAAATTCTTTTGTTTCCCCTTTAATAAGCGATTTGATGCAATTATTATTAAACGGGATCATCTCATCTCTTATCGATTTATAAAAACTATGCTGTTTACATTGCTCGAAAAACAGTTTCACAAGCGGTTCTGTCATGCCAGCCTGACCTGTGTTTATCAGAAAAATTGCCCCCTTTTCATTATATTTATTTCGAGGAATTCCTACGGTGGAAAGATTAGCTTTTCCATGAATGATGATTGGGTGCTTTAAGTAACAATTTAATGGATCAATACCCGAGCTAACTCCGTGAAAATAGGATTCTAATTGTGCCAATATTTTTTTTAAGTTTAAAATTTCTTTTTTTGATATGTGACGACTATTTGGGATTTTGTTCTGTCCGTATTCGTTGTACAAGGCCGCGCATAAGGCCCCGGAACTGCCTATCCCAAATCCTTGTGGTATGCTCGATTCAAAATATAATCCTTTGCCGATGTCTTTTTTAAATGATGCTAAATCAAATTCAAAGATTAATTCTCGGGCATCCATTAAATTTTGAAGATATAAACTGTATTTTTTTAATTGACGGTTCGATTCATAAGCAAACTCAAGATCGGTATATTTATCCTCGTTGATAAAACTTAGTTCGCCTTTAAAATGAGCATATGGGATAGTCAATCCCATTGAATCGCAAATCACACTGTATTCGCCAAATAGCATTATTTTGGCGTAAAAAACTTCTCTCTTATCGTTCATAATATGCTTTATTCAGTTCCTTCGGGCCTTTGCCCATTTCATCAACTATCCAATTATCCGACTCACAATATACTAATAATTCTGACTTGATAAATTTGGTTATTTCTTCTTTATTTGATTTAGGATATAATAGGTGGATATTTGGCCCTGCATCTAAAGTGAAGCATAATTCAAACCCGCTCTCATTTCTGAAATGCCTGATTTTTTCAATAATTTTCAAGCTGTTTGCTTCAATCAGCATATAGGAAGGGTTTGATGTCATCATCAAAGCATGAAGGCTAAGAGCCTCTGTTTCGCAAATTCGAATAAAGGATTCAAAATCGCCAAGTTTTAATGCGTTAATTAATTGGGTGCTGTGTTGATTCGCCTGTTCAATTCGTGCTTCTTTATAGGGATGGAGGCTCATTAATTGATGTCCGGCGCTACTCGATATTTTTTTCTGTTTAGAACTCACAATCAGGATCGAATCCTGAAGATCATAAAAAACAGGATGAATCTCAGATAAAGAAATCGCATATTCGTCAGATGAAGATTGAATTGCACCTGTTTTTCCCCATAAAGAAAACCCTGCATAAACCGATCGACAAGCACTGCCGGAGGCTAGCCGTGAAAAGTAACTCGCCTTTTTTAAAAACTCATCTTTCGAAAGTTGTTTTTCTTTATGTTCAATGGAAAGAAGGCATAATACCACTGAGCTCATTGATGATGCCGATGATGCTATTCCGGTGGAATGTGGAAAAGTGTTTTTGCTTTTAATGCTGAGATGATATTGCGTGAGCAGTTTAAATTCGGATTTAATTTGAGTTAAATATTTTAAAATCTTATCTTCAAAAGCATGGTTTCTAATACCTTCAAAATAAAAATCTAATGATACTTCGTTAGAACTTTGTTTGGCTGTGTAAACTATTTCTGTTTCAGTAACAGCATTCGAAAGGCTAAAGCTTATAGATGGATTAATAGGAATTTGAATTCCTTTTTTACCCCAATATTTAACGATGGCAATATTTGATGGACTTTGCCATTTTACAGAATTTTCCGTTTTCGTTAAATGATCCATTTGCTATTTAATTATATCAGAATATTTAAAAATAGTGTTTAATCCCTTCTTTTGAAAATACGCTTTTATCCATGAAAAATCATTTTTGCTCGAAGCCATCATCATAAAATCTCCACCCCAGGCTCCCAACGATTTAATCTCTCCATCAAAATCTTTAAACCGTTCTTGTTTTATTGGTTTGAGTTTCAGAATCGAAGACATTATATTTTCGTGAGATTGAATACATCTGCTAAATTCATCTAAAGAACTTGTATGTGCCATGATTTCACCCATTTGTGATATTTCACTAATCATGTTGGATGAAGGTTTATCCAACTCTCTAAAATCTACAACACTTTTTGAAGTATTTTGTTTTCGGCCTGTATAAGCAAAGTATATATAATCTTTAAATATTGGATCAAACGCAGCTTTTTCAACGGAGATTTCATTTTCAGTTCGTTGGTAAAAAATAGGTTGATCAGCCGATGCACAAGCGATATCATATCCCGAACCTCCAAAGGTCAGGTTTAATAATTTGAAAGGATCGACTTTAGCCCAACCAGCAATATTATTCACAAGGGTAGAACTACTTCCCAGTCCCCATGTTTTATTAAAATCAAGATTTGTGCGAATCTTGAGATTTTGTTCTTCTTTCAGGAAATCAGGATTTAATTTTTTGGCTTGTAGAAGGCAATTGAGCAATTGATTGGCAATCTTCAAATCTGATCTTTTTTGTATGGAAAAGTCATCGACGCATACTTCCATTTCAAACCATAATTTGTTGTTTTCAAAACTATTCCATCTAATAGTTTTTTGCTCACTTATTGGAAAATGTTCAACCATCAAATCTTGGCCTAATTTTAATGGAAGAGCCAATGCCTTTGCCCCATAAAGAACAAGGTACTCGCCACTCAGGAGTAGTTTTCCATTCGAATAGAAATATTCTTGTTGCACGGGTTCGATAGATGTAATTATTGTCGAAGGCTTGCCAGAAAGTCACTCACTTTTTTAACGGATACCTTTTCTTCCTTAAAAAATTCTCTTGCTTCTGATTTTTCCACCTCCGTGGCATGATATTGATTCAGGATATTGAACAAATGCATTTTCATATGGCCCTGCTGAATGCCTTTTGTAACCAAAGATTTGATGGCACCGAAATTATTCGCCAGTCCTGCAGATGCCATAATCATCATTAAATCTTCGGCATTTGGATTTCCCAATAATTGTAATGAGCGCTTTGCAAGCGGATGCAATGTTGTTAAACCGCCAATTGTGCCAAGTGCTAAAGGAATTGTCAGCGAGTATTTGAAATGATTATTGTCAATTATAATATCAGTAAGACTTTTGTACTTTCCGGATCGGGCAGCAAAAGTATGTCCGCACGCTTCAATTGCCCGAAAATCGTTTCCTGTTGCTAAAGCTACGGCATCAATTCCGTTAAAAATACCTTTGTTATGAGTGGTTGCGCGATGAGTGTCGATATGTGCAATTTTAACTGCTGTTTCGAATTTCTGCGCAAATACCTCGGGTAACATGTCTATATCAGCATTTTTCAGTCTTTTGACTTCACATTCAACCGTAGTTTCAACCAAACAATTGGGGGTATAGTTTGAAAGGATCGAAATGATGATATTGCATTCTTTCTCCTCCGGACTAAAGTCAGGATTATTAGAAATGTAATTTTTTAAGATCTGCGCAAATTCTTCGAGGCACGAATTGATAAAATTAGCACCCATTGAATTTTTAGTTTCGAATGTTGCTTTTAACTGATAATAATTTTTTAGTTCAGGAGTCAGATCAATTATTGCAATATTTGTGATTCCACCGCCTCTTTCATCCATGCGGGAAGTAATGTGTTTGGTTCCCTGAATTAGTTCTTCCTTTAATGAAGGTAAATGTTTGTTTAATTTTTCAATGTTCCCATTCCATAAAAAATGAACTTGTCCAATTTTCTCAGTTGCAATTATTTTTGATTTAAAGCCTCCTCTTTCTGCCCAAAACTTTGCACTACTTGATGCAGCTGCAATTACCGAACTTTCTTCAATCACCATAGGTACCATATAATTTTTAGCATTAATCATCATATTGGGTACGATTCCAAATGGTATGTAGAAATTAGAAATGGTATTTTCACTAAACTCATCAAAAAGTTTTTGTGTTTTTTTGTCGGGATGCCAAAAAGTCTTAAGCTCATTTATTGCCAGATTTGAATCCGGGAAATAACTGGCCACCAATTCCAATTTTTCATCTTTTGTAAGCTTCGAAAATCCTTTGATTGTATTGTTAAGATACATAGATTGATTTTTGTCTTTATGCTAATTTAATATATATGCTTATTTTCGGATGCAAAGATAATTGTTTTATTATAATGATGGAACGTTTCTAAATAAGGTTTTTCGATTGTTCAATGCCAGTCTTATTTTCGAAGGCTTATGGTTAATAGCATTCTAATATCATTTGTATTAAATTTTACTAGTCTTTATTTTCTGGAGATACATAAAAAAGCCGCCCAAAAACTGAACGGCTTTTTGCTATCTTATTTTGGGGTTTGTTAGTACATTCCACCCATACCGCCTGGCATTCCGCCACCCATTGGCATAGCAGGTGCAGCGTTTTCATCTTTATGTTCAACCAAAACACATTCGGTTGTAAGTAACATTCCGGCAATAGATGCTGCGTTTTCAAGAGCAATACGTGCTACTTTAGTAGGGTCGATAACACCTGCTTCATACAAGTTTTCGTAAACATCAGTTCTTGCATTGAAACCAAAATCACCTTTTCCTTCCGAAACTTTTTGTACAACAACAGATCCTTCCATTCCTGCATTTTCAACAATTTGGCGAAGTGGCTCTTCCAGGGCTCTCATTATAATTGCAATACCTGTTTCTTCGTCGTCGTTAGCACCTTTTAAGTTTCTGATCGATTCGATTGCTCGTAAGTAAGCAACACCCCCACCTGGAATAATTCCTTCTTCAATAGCCGCTCTGGTTGCATTCAATGCATCGTCGAAACGATCTTTTTTCTCTTTCATTTCAACTTCACTTGCAGCACCAACATAAATAACTGCAACACCACCGGCAAGTTTTGCCAATCTTTCCTGAAGTTTTTCTTTGTCGTAATCGGAAGTTGTTGTTTCGATTTGAGCTTTGATTTGATTTACCCGTCCATCGATATTGATTTTTTCACCTTTACCGTTAACGATGGTAGTGTTGTCTTTATCAATTGAAACTTTGTCGGCTTCTCCTAGGAATGAAAGATCTGCATCTTCCAATTTATAACCTTTTTCTTCTGAGATAACGGTTCCTCCTGTTAGAACGGCAATGTCTTCCAACATTTCTTTTCTGCGGTCACCAAAACCTGGAGCCTTAACAGCTGCAACTTTCAATGAGCCTCTGATTTTATTTACAACCAATGTAGCCAAAGCTTCTCCGTCGATATCTTCGGCAATGATAATAAGTGCACGACCGGTTTGAACTGATTTCTCAAGAATCGGAAGCAAATCTTTCATTACACTGATTTTTTTATCATAAATCAAAATGTAAGGATCTTCGAAAACAGCTTCCATTTTTTCTGTATTGGTTACAAAGTAAGGAGAGATATATCCTCGATCAAATTGCATACCTTCAACAACATCAACATAGGTCTCAATTCCTTTTGCTTCTTCAATGGTAATAACACCTTCTTTTTTTACTTTGCTCATCGCCTCAGCAATTAGTTTGCCAATGGAACCATCGTTATTAGCCGATATAGATGCAACTTGTTCAATTTTTTCAGTACTGTCGCCAATTTGTTTGGTTTGTTGTTTAAGAGATTTTACAACCTCAATAACAGCCTTATCAATACCACGTTTCAAATCCATTGGATTTGCGCCGGCAGTAACATTTTTCAAGCCTTTGGCAACAATGGCCTGGGCTAAAACAGTAGCGGTAGTTGTGCCGTCACCGGCTTGATCATTGGTTTTCGAAGCTACTTCTTTTACCATTTGGGCACCCATGTTTTCAACAGGGTCCTTCATGTCAATTTCCTTTGCAACAGTAACACCATCTTTTGTAATAACGGGTGAACCGTATGATTTTTGGATGATAACGTTACGGCCTTTAGGTCCTAAAGTAACCTTAACTGCATTTGCAAGTGCGTCAACACCTCTTTTTAACCCATCTCTTGCGGGTAGGTCATATAAAATATCTTTTGCCATTTTTACTGATTTTTAAAATTAATAATTAAACGATAGCAACGATGTCGGATTCGCGCATAATCAAATAGTCTTTTCCTTCAACCACTATTTCTGTTCCACTGTATTTTCCATAAAGTACATTGTCACCTACTTTAACGGTCATTGGTTCATCTTTTTTACCTGGGCCAACGGCCAGTACGATACCTTTTTGAGGCTTTTCTTTTGCTGTGTTGGGGATGATGATACCACCCGCTGTTTTTACTTCAGCAGCAGCAGGCTCGATGATAACTCTATCTGCCAGAGGTTTAATGTTTAATTTTCCCATTTTTTTTATTAGTTTATATGTTTGCAATATTATTTCAATACGTCCAAAGTCATTTGCATATTCTGTGCCAAGTCGATATTCAAAAAAAAATGTCAGATTTTTATGACAATCTGACATTTTCTTTAAGATAAGAATCTTTTATTTTTTCTCCTCTTCACGAGGTGGTGGAGCTTGATAATCTTGAACCGGCAAACTAGCTGGTTGTGTATTGTTAATCTGGTCCCTTAATTCCGTATCAACTAAGTTTTGTGTTTCAGTAGATCGTGGGATAACAAATATGGTGGATAAGCTCAGAAATAATAATACAATGGCCAGTGTCCAGGTGGACTTTTCTAGAAAGTCAGCTGTTTTGCGTACGCCCATGTATTGATTTGATCCTGCAAAGTTTGAAGCAAGACCTCCTCCTTTTGAGTTTTGAACAAGAACTACCAAGATCAATAAGATGCAGGTGATCAGAATTAGAACCGATACTAGAATATATGTGCCCATTGTTTTTTATTTTTCAGGTTATTGAATTTCTTTTTCTATTTTTTCAATTTGGGCTGCAAAGTAACTGCTTTTTTCCGGATATTTCAAGCTTAATTTGCGATAAATTTTAGTTGCCTTCACTTTATAGCCTTGATCGTAATAAATTTTGGCGAGTGTTTCGCTTACAATATTTTCCTGGTCGACAATACTTTGTTGTGCTAATTCAAGAGGATTGTAGAATGCAGATTGATGACGGGTTATGCTTGGAGAGGTATAAATGAACTGATTGATGAGTTCATCCCGGCTTTTTGATTTGTTCTCATCTTTTAATCTTTCTATTTCTATTGTTGGTTTTGTTTCAGTTTGAATTATAGGTTTGCCCTTAGCTTCTTCTTTTGCACGTTCAATTTCGGCTAACTTCTTTTCAATTCTGGCTTTCAATTCCTGAATCTTTATCGAATCCCGTTTTATTTTTTCGTCAAGTTCCTTATCGATAACGTCAGCTTGTACATCTTTAACTTTTTCAATAAACTCATCCGGAAATTCCACATTTTCAAGTTTATCGCTAAGTAGATCAATATGCATTTTAAGCATTTTGCGATCAGCTACTATTGCAGCATTTTTACCAAGTTGCGATTCGAATTGAATATTCCTCTCTTTGAAAAAATTTAAACTTAAAAGGGTTTCAATGGAAGCACAATAGGGATAATCCTTTGATAATTGCTGAAGTAAAACTGCAGATTCTGCATTAAGCCTGGATGGCTTGTTTAAATACTCAATAAATTGTTCTCTTTTCATCGTATGAAATGTTACCAATTTACAACAGTTGCGTTAAAAATGTCATCAACCAGAGCCTCAACAATAACATCAATTAATGCATCCTGAACATCCACAAAGTTTTCTGAACTTGGATAATCTTCATAACGGGTTATCTTGCTGCTTTTAAAATCTTTTGAAGGATCGTAAAAATTTACAAAGTTAACTTCAAGGGTGATAGTCAGACGGTTTAAAGCAGCTGTTTGGTCAGGTTGGATCGCCAGTGGTTCTGTTTTATATTCAGTTATGGTTCCTTCAATTTGCAAATCACCACCCGATTCAGTTATGTTTAATTGCGTTTGAGATGAAAAACGGTTTTTTAATTTGTCTGTTAAGATCTGGCCTAAAGATGGTTCTACAAGGGTCGCTTTGTTTTCAAAATAAGCAATGTTGATGGTTTTTGCTTCCGCAGGAATTGATGCCCCGCTGAATGAATATATTCCGCAACTCCCTAAAGATAAGACAATAAAAGCTAGAAGCAAAAGTGTTATGTTTTTGTTTAGCATCGGTCTATTTTATATTATATTCTTTGATTTTTCGGTAAAGTGTACGTTCAGATATCCCCAATTCATCGGCTGCATTTTTTCTTTTTCCTTTGTGCTTTTCAAGGGCTTGCCTGATCATTTCAATTTCCCTTTTTTGAAGCGATAAGGATTCTTCGACTAACTCTGAATGCTGAATGGGTTCATTTATATTTTCATCTACCCTTTGTTGAATTTCAATTTTATTCAATTCAAACGAATCATTGTCATCCTGATATAATTTTTTAATGAGCTTGGCATTATTTTCAGCACTGCTAATTTCTCCATTTTCAACAATGTCGAGTACTATTTTTTTCAAGTCATTGATGTCTTTTTTCATATCAAAAAGCACCTTATACAAAATATCACGTTCCGAAAAATCTTCCTTTTCCTTGCTTGTTTTGTAAAGAACCGGCAAATCACTTCCAACACCGTGTGGTAAATATTTTTGGAGGATTGTAGCATTGATAAAATGTTCTTTCTCAATGATTGAGATCTGTTCTGCGGTATTTTTTAATTGGCGAATATTTCCATTCCAGCGGTAATTGGTCAGAATCGTAACTGCCTCCTCATCCAATTGCAAAGCAGGCATTCTGTATTTTTCGGCAAAGTCGGCCGCAAATTTCCTGAATAATAGAAAAATATCATCTTTACGATCACGTAAAGGCGGAACGAAAATCGGAACTGTGTTCAGTCGGTAAAATAAATCCTGACGGAATTTTCCTTCGTTGATGGCCCTCGGAACATCAACATTTGTGGCCGCAACAACCCGTACATTGGTTTTAATCACTTTTGAAGAACCGACTTTCATAAATTCGCCCGTTTCCAAAACGCGTAGAAGCCGAACTTGAGTCGAAAGCGGAAGTTCAGCGACTTCATCCAAAAAAATGGTGCCACCGTTAACTACTTCAAAATATCCTTTGCGCGATTCGTGTGCACCCGTAAATGAACCTTTTTCATGTCCAAATAATTCTGAGTCGATGGTGCCTTCAGGAATAGCACCGCAGTTTACGGCAATGTAAGGACCATGTTTACGTGAACTTAATTGATGGATGATTTGAGGAAAAACTTCTTTCCCTGTGCCACTTTCACCCGTAATAAAAACAGTGATATCAGTAGGAGCAACCTGTCGGGCCACATCAATTGCCCTGTCTAAAAGAGGAGAAACCCCTATGATCCCGAATCGTTGTTTTAGTGCTTGAATCTCCATTTATTAAAAAATTTCTTTCGATGAACGCTCATAATGATTGAACACCGCGATATGCAAAGTTAGGGAAAAAACATTCCCTAATCAAAAACATGCTTTAACTTAACGGTTTAGCCCTTTAATTTATTTTCGGATGCTTGCATTCAATTGTTGCTCGAATGCAAGCATTAGTTTATTCATGACTTTGTCAACTACCTTATCGGTCAATGTTTGATATTCATCGCGTAAAGTAAAACTCAGGGCATATGATTTTTTACCTTTTTCAATTTTATCGCCTTCATAAATATCGAATAGTGAAACAGATTTTAGAAGTTTCCGTTCTGTTTTAAAAGCAAGGTCCTTAAGCGATTCGAATGTAACTTCTTTATGAAGCATGAGTGCCAAATCACGACGAACTTCCTGGAATTTTGGAATTTCGCAGAATTGAATCTTGGATTTGCGGACAGCTTTTGAAAGTTGATCCCAGCTGAAATCAGCATAAAACACCTTTTGCTTAATGTCAAATTGTTTCAATATTTTTTTCGATAAGGAACCGAAGGTAACCATCTCTTTATTGTTTAGTTGAATGGTTTGTCCATATTCAAAAAGTGCATCGATATTTTCATTAACCTGAATGTTGGAAAGATTAACATCCAAGCGTTTCAGAATTTGATGAACGAAGAATTTTAAAGAATAAAAATCAACTTGACGTGATTCTTGCAGCCAATTTTCGGGAGCTACTTTGCCACTTACAAAAACTGCCAGATGTTTTGATTCATGAAATTTATCAAGCGCATTTGCCGAATTGATTTCAGCATTTGATTTTGAATAAATTTGTCCGAATTCATAAAACTTAATATCCGGATTTTTACGGTTCTGATTATATTCAATCGATTCAAGACCACCGAAAAGGAGGCTCTGACGCAATACATCTAAATCACCGCTTACCGGATTTAAAACTTTTACGTTCTCTTCGGCTTTGTATACTTCCTGTTTTTTAAAATATTTTGAATTGATCAAGGAATTATTCATGATTTCAAAAAACCCGTTATCCGACAAAAAGGCCGAAATTTGATTCTGTAAAAGTTCTTTACGGTCTTGCTCGTCGCTGTAAGAAAGTGAAGAATTGAGACTCTCGGAATATTCAATATTATTATACCCGTAAATTCTTAAAATTTCTTCAATGACATCTGCTTCACGGGTAACATCCACTTTGTAAGTCGGGATGAGCAAATTCAATCCAAGCTCGGTTTCATCAATAATTTCGATACCCAGATTCACTAAAATGCGTTTAATCACCGATCGGTCGATACATTTACCAATGAGTCGATCAACATTTGCATATTTGATTTCAACCGTCCATTTTTGGATGGGGGAAGGATATATATCAACAACATTACTAGTGATCTGTCCCTCAGCCAATTCTTTAAATAACAGACAGGCCCTTTTTAATGCATATTCTGTCATATTTGGATCAGTTCCGCGCTCAAAACGAAATGAAGCATCGGTTTGCAATCCATGAAATTTTGAAGTTTTCCGAATGGTTGCCGGATCAAAATAAGCACTTTCAAGAAACAGATTGCTTGTTGTGGCAGTAATTCCGGAACCCAATCCTCCGTAAACTCCGGCCATACACATGCCTTCGGTCGCATTGCAAATCATCAAATCGTTTTGATTTAAGGATCGTTTCTGCTCGTCAAGGGTAATAAATTTTGTGCCTTCTTTCAGTTTTTTAACGATCACTTTATTGCCTTGAATAGCTTCTGAATTAAAAGCATGAAGTGGTTGGCCCGTTTCAAACAATATAAAATTGGTGATATCAACCACATTATTTATGGGTTTCAGCCCGAGTGTTTTTAAAAGGTTTTGCATCCATGCCGGAGAAGGTTTTACTTTTAATCCGCTTACTGTAATGCCTGTATATCTGGGACAAGCCTGAGTATCTTCAACAACAATTTCGATTTTTCGGGTCTCGTTATCAACTTTAAAATCGGCAATCGATGGTATTTTAAGTTTATAATTATGATCGGGGTAATTATTATTTAATACCGCAACCAAATCCCTTGCAACGCCAATATGCGAAGTGGCATCGGCTCGATTGGGAGTAAGCCCGATATCAAAAACATAATCTTCCTCAACTCCAAAATAATCTTTTGCAGGTGAACCAATTTTAGCATTTGGATCGAGAACCATGATTCCGGCATGTTCTGTTCCAAGCCCAAGTTCATCTTCGGCACAAATCATCCCTTCGGAAGTTTCACCCCGTATTTTTGATTTTTTGATTTCAAATGATTCGTTTCCCATGTAAATCATGGTGCCAACTGTGGCAACCGGTACTTTCTGACCTGCGGCAACATTCGGCGCTCCGCAAACGATGGATAAAAGTTCTTTGCCCCCGATATCAACAGTTGTGCAGGATAGTTTGTCAGCATTTGGGTGCTGGATCCTAGTTTTTACCTCACCAATCACAACCCCTTTTAATCCGCCTTTTACCGACTGGATTCGTTCGAAGCTTTCAACCTCCAGACCGCAATCGGTAAGTAAAACGGATAATTGTTCAGGCTCAATATCAAAGTCGACGTAACGTTTAAGCCAGTTATAAGAAATCTTCATTGAAATTAATTTTGTTTAGGTCGGTAAAAGTAAGGAATTTCTCCTTTTTATGGATGAAATTATTTAATGAATCGGAAACCAGATCATTAACAAAAGAAACAGATGACATTTTTATTAAAATTAAGTTATTGGCAGTATGAATGGGGTGTCACCCTGCAGAACTTTAACTAATTAAGCCCCAGTTTGGTTTATTCTTAAACATTTGGATCAGTTGATTTTTTAAGGGTTTGTTCGATGGAGTTTCTAAATTAGGGTCCTTATCCAGAATTTCATTGGCAAGATTTCGGGCATATTTTAAGATTTTTTCATCTTTAATGAGGTCAGCAATTTTTAAATCCAACACACCGCTTTGCTGTGTTCCTTGTAAATCACCGGGGCCCCTCAGCCTCAGGTCGGCTTCGGCAATTTCAAATCCATCGCTTGAGTTTACCATGATTTCAAGCCTTTTTTTGCCCTCGGCAGTTAATTTATAACCCGACATCAAAATGCAATACGATTGGTCGGCACCTCTTCCAACCCTGCCCCTTAACTGGTGAAGCTGCGACAGGCCAAAACGTTCGGCATTTTCGATGACCATTACCGAGGCGTTGGGAATATCAATCCCTACTTCGATTACAGTTGTAGAAACCATGATCTGGGTTTCGCCTTTGATGAATCGCCGCATTTCGTATTCTTTTTGAGCAGGTTTCATTTTGCCATGCACAATACTGATGGCATACTCAGGGAGCGGAAAATCGCGGCTAATACTTTCGTACCCATCCATTAAATCTTTTAAATCAAGTTTTTCCGATTCGTTGATTAAGGGATAAACAATATAAACCTGATTGCCCTGTTTGATTTGTTTTTTCAAAAACCCAAATAGCTTCAACCTTCCCGAATCATATTGGTGGATGGTTTTGATGGCTTTTCGTCCGGGTGGAAGCTCATCAATGACGGAAAAATCAAGATCACCGTACAAAGTCATTCCTAAAGTTCGGGGTATAGGAGTGGCAGTCATCACTAAAATATGAGGCGGAACATTGTTTTTTCGCCAAAGTTTTGCGCGTTGCTCCACGCCAAAACGATGCTGCTCATCAATAATTACCAAGCCCAGATTATTAAATTTTACGGCATCTTCAATTAAAGCATGCGTACCAATGAGCACATTCAGTTCACCACTTTGCAATTGTTCATGAATTATTTTTCGTTCGGCAGTTTTTGTTGAACCCGTTAAAAGTGCAAGTTTGATGTTCAATTTGTTGATCATGGCTTGTATGCTCTTAGCATGCTGAGTTGCCAGAATTTCAGTAGGTGCCATAATACAGGCCTGAAATCCATTGTCGAGGGCAATTAGGATCGACATTAGAGCCACGAGAGTTTTTCCGCTGCCCACATCCCCTTGTAAAAGGCGGTTCATTTGTTTGCCCGAACCTAAATCGGTACGAATTTCTTTAATGACCCGCTTTTGAGCATTCGTCAGTTCAAAGGGCAGATTATTGGCATAAAAGTCATTTACGTATTTACCAACATTTGTAAATACATTGCCTTTAATTTTTTGTGTACGGTTAATTTTATGACGTAAAAGTTTTAGTTGAATAAAGAATAGTTCTTCAAATTTTAAACGACTTTGTGCTCGCGAAAGTAGCTGAGGGTTTTTGGGGAAATGGATGTTTAGTAAGGCTTCTTCATGCGAAATTAATTTCAGATTGTTGATGATTTCCTTTGTCAAAGTTTCGCGAAGAACACCCTCAGACCGGATAAGCAAATTCCTGGTAAGGTTTCCGATGGCTTTATTTCCTAATCCTTTGGCCTTAAGTTTTTCGGTTGAATTGTAATAAGGTTGCAAACTTTCACCCAATCCTTCGTCTTCTTTTTCAACAGGCTCAATTTCGGGATGGGCAATATTATATTTGTTATTGAACAAAGTAGGTTTCCCAAAAACGATATATTCATTATTTTCTTTGATACTTTCTTTAATCCATCGGATCGAACGGAACCAAACCAGCTCGATGGAACCGCTATTGTCGGAAAGAATCGCTGTTAAGCGTGCAGCCCGTTGTTGGCCAATTTGCTGGATATTGGAAATTTTTCCTTTAAGTTGAATGAGGGTATTTGTGTTTGAGATATCCCTGATTTTGTAAATTTTACTCTTATCGATATAACGAAACGGGTAAAAGTTTAATAGGTCGCCAAAGGTATTAATTGCCAGTTCCAGCCTCAAAGATTGGGCTCTTTGAGGGCCTACACCTTTCAGGTATTCAATTGGGGTATCAAGGAAACTATATGACATTCAAAGGAAACTTTACAAAACAAATTTATGAATTTAGCTATCAAAAAAAAACCCCTCTCAATGGAGGAGTTTTTTAGGTATGTTCTTAAAATTCCCAGAGCTGATGCTCGAAGGTAAACAATTCGTTTTTAATTCGCTCCGATTCGAACAGTGCATCAATGCCTTCGGCGTATTCCGAAATTCGGCGGTCGAAAACATTTGATTCTTTATAGATATAACTTGAAAACATCCGTTTCCAGAAAATTTCATCATAAGTTCTTTTTTCGGCATCGTTGAAGCGGTTGTACATTTGTGCTTTGGCCAAAATATTTCGGGCTTCGGGAAAATAAATCCAGAATAAAGGTTGAGGAATTTCTTTGCCGTCACGTTCTTCCATCATCACCGGACAAAGACCGATAACCCTAACCATCATTTGGGATCTTTGTTTGTCGAAATACCAATCTTCTTTAACTCTTAGTTGCATAACCTTGCTGGGATCAAATGTGGTGTAGATTGTAGTATCATATTCATCATAAGGAGGATAAGGTCGCGACAATACCATATTCACAGCACTGGTTTGACGGGCAACCACCTCATTATAAGTGATGGGAGCAAGAAACTCGTCCGTGGCAGAAATATCATAAGCCGTAATTTCACCTTCCTTAAGACCGTCGATTACAATTTGGAAAAAACTTCTCCAGTTTCCATGTGCCTCAACAGGAAAATAAAAAGGCTGATTCATCTTCTCTCGAAAATCAATCACCCTCCAAATTCTTTTTTGCCACATTACATCAGCCATGCGGATTGATGGCAGTGGCGTAGGTTTTACATCAATGATACCATCATCGGGAAATAAACCATCGACAGGTGTTTCATTTATTACTTGCGCATTGATTTGTAAAACAATGGTGAGTAAGAAACCTAAAACGAATAATGAAATAATATTTTTCATCTTAATTAATTGTTAAATTGATAGGATTTAAAGTTCTTTTTGATCCATCGGGTCCTGAAGCTTGAATGTTTTCAAAGAAAAACTTTTGTCCTCTTCTTGCGTTTCTGATCATTTCAATCATTTCTGCTGAGAACTGATTGCCCTGAGTTGTTTTTGGAACAAAGTCACCGTTTAACATGGTTACCATTGTAAACGAATTGACTATAAAATTTAAGTCAAATTCAAAATCATCCATTGAAGGAATGATGGCAGCCGCAGCTATCAAAGTATTTTTATCAATTGACCCTTCTTTCTGACGGGCAATTTTAGCAACCGGATCAGGTACTCTTTTTACTCTGAATTCGCTGCTTCCCATATTTAAACGGGTACCATTATAGTTTGCAGTTGCACTAATCACTGTTTTTGTAGTTCCTGTCTCTACTCTAACAACCCAACCAGGCCCATTTGGATTTCTATTCAATTTACCAGCTGAAATAGTTGGAATTATAAGCTCGTCGGCCATTCCCGGAACTGAAATTGAAACAGGATTGTCAACGCCAATATAAAATACATTCATCTTTATGGCAGCAACCGTTAATGAAGGAGGTCCAACAATGTATTCACTCTTGAAAGGATAATCAACTTTATCACCTTCGGGATTTACAATCCTGATAAGCCCGGCGTATTTATGAGTCCCTTCTGCACTGCTAGTAAAATTAAGTTTAACTACTCCATCTTTACCTCCAAGTTGATTGGCACGACTAATATTGCTTTCATTGATTTCATCGACACCTTGCAAAACATAAACTTCGGGGTTTTGTTTGGTATCGTAGGCAGCAACAAAAACTTCTGCTTCATATTGCTGACCTTTCAAAATGTAAGAATTTTTAGAAATAACTTTAGCTGTTATGTCATCAAATTTAAAATCCTCAGCAGTTACCGAAGAGAAAAGATAACTGGTAACATCAAATTCGGCATTTTGAACTTCCCCAATTAATTTGTTCAAGATGGTAACGTCTGCTGCCAGAATGGTATAATAAAAATTATGTTGTTCCCAGCTTTGCTCCATGCCATCTGCATCGTAATAGGGGCCCTTTGTTAATAATCCGATGCGGTCGCTATCTTCAGGTTCGTTCATTAATGCAAGGGTCTGTTTCCTGAATTCATCAATTCTTATTCTGAGCATACCGGAAGCACCTTTTGATCCATCTGCCGAATTCTTAAAAAAGAACCGTGTTGGTTCGGTATAACTATCCTTTGATTTTATCTCTTTCAGTGGAGTACTCTTAGCTTCTTCAACGGTTTTAATTTTGTTTTCAGATTGAATAATAAGGGCATATTTTAAACTGTCAATAAATTGGATCAATTCCTGACTATTTGCTCTCACCTCTTGGGCCTTATCCCAAAAAGGTTTTATTTTATTAGGATTAAGTTTGTATTGTTTATTAAACTCTGCATGAACATCTTCAATTTTATTTGAAAAATTTCCAATGGTCGATTCCATGCTCTCGTTAACAACGATGAAGGCATCTAACATCGACTTTGAAACATTCAGTGCCAACAGGGCTGTAAGCACCAAATACATCATCGCGATCATTTTCTGCCTCGGGGTTTCCTTATATGCTGCCATATCAGTTTATTGATATAAATTAATACTAGATAAACAATTGTTAACGTGAAGCATTAGGATTCATCGCTGATAACATGCCACCATATACACTATTTAATGCTGCCATCTTCTGATTAAGTTCATCCATGTTTTTCTTATATGCAATCATCCCATTGGCTGATTCATTCAGGTTAGCCAGGAACAGATTCATGGTTTCATGAAGTTTTGCAGAAGACTCAACTTGTTGGTTTGAGCTTTGCAATTGCATCTCGTAAAATTTATTTAAAGAAGACATGGTCTCTGAAATCTTTTTCAGTTGCTGGTTGTATAATGAACCTTCAATATCTGAAAAATCAAGTGCATCAGCAGATTTTGAAATAATTTCAGATGATCTTTTGTAATTATCTGCAAGTCCTTTAGCAGAATCATTGGCATCCCTGACTGTTTCTGAAAATCCTTTAACCGATGAGATATCGGCTTTTATCGATTCATTTGCTGCACTGTAGGATTTTGTCAATTCCGAAACCTGATAAGATGCTTGTTTCACATTAGCTGAAAATTCATCGTTTACCTGAACATCGCGACCTAATGAGTTGGCTGTTTTTTTATAAGTTTCAGATAAATCACTCATTGAAGAGGTTGCGGAACGCATCCGGTCAACATATTCATTGGTTGCAAATGAAGCGTTGGTTACATCTTTTAATTTTGAAGTATTATCGCTTAAATTACGCAACCCTGATGCAAGATTATCAATCAGTTGAGCATCGATATTGGCATCTTTTAAAAGATTGTCGAGTTGTTGGGTGTAGTTTTCCTTTTTCGTTCTTTTACCAATCCCATCTCCAATATAAAAAGCTTCTAATTCCGGATATACTAAACTCCAGTCAGGTTCAACATGTGGTGGTTCGAATGCAGATAAAAGGAAGATTAGGGCTTCAGTGCCAAGACCTACCAATAACATTTCATCTGCATAGGCATAATGATTAATTTTAAAAAGTGCACCTAAAATTACAACCGATGCACCTATTCCGTATGCTCGAGCTAGGAATTTTTTAAAATACCTGCCTCTAACCGCTATATAACCTTTTGTTCTTAAAGATTGATTAATAATTGCCATTTCTATCTGTATTTATGTTAAAATTAGTTATAAACATTTGATGCTTTTGCCGGATTATCTCCTTTATTACGACCTAAGTAAGGTTGAATACTTCTGAAACCTACATATGATTTAGCTGTATCTTGATATTCATAGGCCCGCGTTGTTACCCTTAAATAATAAGCGATATCTTTCCACGAGCCACCCCTGATTACTTTTCTTTTCATTGCAGGTGAATCATCCGGTTTCGCGTTATATGTATAATTCGGGTTCATGTCCCAGGAGAAGTTATATGATGCAGGATCATAGGCGCTGTTGGTCCATTCGGCTACATTCCCAGCCATATCATATAATCCCCAGTCATTGGCCGGATAATGGCCAACAATGATGGTTCTTAATCCTCCGTCGTCAATATAATTACCTCTGATAGGTTTGAAATTTGCAAGAAAACATCCTTTTTCATTCCGGGTATATGGTCCTCCCCATGGATAGGGGCTTAGCTCATTTCCTCCTCGTGCGGCCCATTCCCACTCTGCTTCTGTTGGCAATCGGAATTCGGCACCCACCGAAGCCCTTCTTTTGCCGGCACCACTATTATTATACAATTCGGTTCGCCACACACAAAATGCTTTTGCCTGAAGCCAATTTACTCCAACTACAGGATAATGATCATAGGCAGGATGCCAGAAATATCTTTCGGTTAGCGGGTCGTTAAATGAATAGGTGTAGTCATGGATCCATGCTAAAGTATCGGGATAAACATTGATAGATTCTCGTTTGACATAAACAGAACGGTCGCGAAGCCCTTGTGGCCGGTTGGCCAAACTGGCATCCAGATAATTGCCGGGTGTACTAAAATCTTTTTGGGCGGCAGCCTGCAAATCGACCCAATAATATTCGTAATTGAGTTTTCTTGAATCAATTTGTTTTTTTCTGAAATAACGTTCATGTTCTGGTAAATAAATATTCTCGATGGCATCACGAACCTCCTGATCACTGCTTTGCCATTCAATATCAGTGTCCCAATTTAAAAATGGAGGATCATATACTTCGCCTGTTTCAGGATCTTCTTCAATCAGATAATCTTCGGGCCTGATATCACCTAACATCCTTCTGGCAATTGAGTCACGTACCCAATTTACAAATTGTCGGTATTCATTATTTGTGATTTCAGTTTCATCCATAAAGAATGAAGAGATGGATACGGTTTTAGGTTCAATAACTTGACCATATGTGATATCCTCATCGCCGGCACCCATGGTATAGCTTCCTTGAGGGACGAATACCATTCCGTAAGGGTCGGGCTGATAGAAAGTTCCTGATTTTCTATTAACGCCAACTAATTCTCCATTCCCCTTGTCACTACAACTCACCAGAACAATAAGTGCCGCTATAAAAAGAAGTATTTTTTTCATATTTTATCTTTAGTATTTGATCTAAAACGAAAAATCCACATTAATATTTTAGTTAAAATAATAACTGTCTGTAAATTAATAATATTAATTATAAAAATCTTGTGTTTCGATATGCATCTCTTCTTTTGTCAACATCTATATCAAAACTATAACTTACCATAATCTCGTGACTCCCTAAAGGATTTATTGAAGACAAAGGTAAGTCATAAGCATAACCAATTCTAAAATTTTTATTTTGCATCCCCAATAAAATTGCAAAAGCATCAGCAGTCTGCATGTTGTAAGTAACGCCCCCCCAGAATTTATTATTGTATTGCAGCAAACTGCTAATTGATATTTGTGTAGAAGAAAAATTTGACTTTATCAATATTGAAGGGATAATTCGATACTCTGGTTTGTTTGGAATTTCAAACTCATACCCACCGGTTAAATATGCCGTTCGATCAAGTACAGGCTGCCCTGCGCCGGTTTCCGAGAACGAAGCACCTTTGGTTTCAAGTAAATTAATCATTGACAGTCCTAAATAATATTTGTTGGAAACTTTATAAAAAGCTCCTAGGCCTACATCTGCTAAAAGTGAGCTTATATTGTCACCGATTCCAGAAATAACCGGATCATTCTCATCAATAGCTATAAATTTGCCAAAATTAATATTTCGGTTAATTACCGATAACTGTCCACCAATCCCTAAAATACCCTGACTCAATTCAATCTTATAGGCATACTGTAGATTTACTGAAACATCTTTAAAAAACCCAAGTTTGTCTTCAGAGACACTGAGTCCCAATCCTCCTTTTAGTAACGCTGATGGGACATTTACCGCTACTAAATAGGTGACTGGAGCTATATGATTTCCTTCAGAATCATTCAAACCCATCCATTGTTGTCGGGTAAAAGCAGTGGCAAATATTGATTCGTTAATAGCTGCATAAGCAGGATTTATAAAAGGAAATGAAAACATATTCTGACTCAACATCGACGCCTGTTGCGCATTTGCCAAGCTCATTGTAAGTAAAAGAGTGATTGATATTATTATGCGGCTAATTGTAAGCATCTAGTCAAAAAAAGGTTTTGTAACGAACGAAAATAGTAATAATCCTAAATATAAATATTCAAACCAATGAATTGTATAAACTTTGTATTGTTAGTAATTAAGTGCTTTAACGGTTTCAAGGTTGATAGGTTACATCAAAAATAATGCTTGGTAATCTTAAAAATCCTCGATTTATTACTGATTGTTTCAAACGATCTATCAACATTAAAAGTATGATCAATAGGATCAATTATGCACTTTAATGTTCGGGTTCGAAATATTGTCTTGGATATCAGGGATTTTACGATGGAGACTCAGTATCAAAATTAATGAGTCGGGTAATTTCTTTTATTTAGATGGAATAAATTCTAACTAAAAAACTTTTACCTTTGTCGCCATTTTTCACCCATCAAAAAATATACATATGACTTTTATTATCAAGGAAAAACTGTTTTCGAAGCAGTGGTTGATTAATTATTTTTTAATCATCATAGGATCCTTTATCCTTGCTGCAGGTTTTGTTCTTTTCATTACTCCATATAAAATTGTTCCGGGTGGGGTTTATGGGATTTCAATTGTGTTGCACTATATGTTTGGTACACCAGTTGGTTTGGTGGCTTTACTTTTCGACATCCCATTAACCATAATTGGAATTAAAGTATTGGGCCCACGATTCGGTGTTAAAACAGTAGTTGGTTTTGTGCTAACAGCTGCATTTGTTGACGGCCTTACTTACTTGTATGGTTTTGAGCCGCTTGTTGAAGATGACGCACTTTTGTCTTCAATTTTTGGAGGAGTCGTTATCGGGTTCGGGCTTGGCTTAATTTTCAAAGCTAAGGCAACATCAGGAGGTTCGGATATTGTAGCAATGATTATTAGTAAATATACAAAGCTACCCCTTGGTCAATTACTGATTATGGTTGATTCGGCAATTGTTATTGTTGGGTTGATCATTTTTAAAGATTGGAAGATCCCCCTGTATTCATTGATCGTAATTTTTATTACAGGAAGAGTAGTGGATGTTGTGCTACAGGGAATAAGTTATGATAAAACGCTTCTTATCATTTCCGATAAATACGAATTGATACGCGATAAAATCATCAATGATTTAAATAGAGGTGGAACCTATATCAAAGGTGAAGGCATGTATAATAAACAGGAGAAAACCATCATCTATGTTGTTGTAAACAGAAGGGAACTGGCAATTTTACAGGACTTTATCCACGCTACTGATCCGGAAGCGTTTCTTACGGTAATAAACGCAAATGAGATTCTTGGAAAAGGGTTTAAATCACTTAGCGACAGACAAGATTTTTAAACTATAATCTGTGTTTTTTAAAACTTTTATTTAAAGAAAATAAATTCTTAAACGTTACTGAAATTCAATATTTCTACTTTTTGAAATTGTAAAATGATTAATATTGTTTGCGATTTGTTTTCTTCAGGTTTGCCGAATAATTAATTAAGTTGAGATGATGATTTATGTAAAGATTAAATATATAAGTTGTTTTTTTATTCTCTTATTGATCCTGAGCAATTGTGGGCAACAACAGACTAATAATAATCATAAACTGATAATTTTTCATGCGGGTAGTTTGTCTGTTCCCCTTAAAGAAGTGATCGAATTATTTAATAAAGAATACCCGGAGATAAGTATATTGACTGAAGCAGCCGGGAGTAGGGATTGTGCGCGCAAAATAACCGATTTAAAAAAGGAATGTGATGTAATGGCATCTGCCGATTATACAGTTATCGATCAATTATTAATTCCGGATCATGCAAGTTGGAACATTCATTTTGCCAGTAACGAGATGGTGATCGTTTATCATGATGAAGAGCAATCGTTTCGGAAAATTGATTCAACAAACTGGTTTAATATCTTATTGAATGATGAAATAAAATATGGTAGATCGGAACCAAATGCAGATCCATGCGGATATAGAACCGTATTAGTCGCAAAGTTAGCTGAAAAGTATTATAATATCCCGGGATTTGCTTCAAAGCTTATGGCCAAAGATCAGCAGTACATTCGTCCGAAGGAAACAGATTTACTCGCTCTTTTTGAAACAAATACGGTAGATTTTATCTTTATCTATCGTTCAATTGCGGAGCAACATGGTTTAAAATATTTGACACTTCCGGATGCAATTAATTTAAAATCTTCCAAATTTACTGAAGAATATTCATCTGTAACAGTCGACCTTTCCGGTAGAGAGCCCGGCAGTATTATTACCCAAATAGGTGAGCCAATGGTTTATGGAATAACAATTCCAACAAATGCACCTAATAAAAGTACTGCTATAAAATTTGTCGACTTCCTATTATCGGATAAAGGAATGGCAATTATGGAAAAAAATGGACAACCATCGATAGTTCCTTCATATAGTGATTCATTTCAAAACATCCCGGTATCATTAAAAAAATATGCCCTAAAGAAATGACTCACAGCAACTAATTTTCAATTTTGATATATGAAAAAAACTTATCTGATTACAGCTTTAATATTGTTAAACATTTTGGCCTTTGCTCAATTTAAAATGGAGGGTGAAATACGCCCAAGACTTGAATTCAGGGACGGCTATAAAAATCTGATGCCAATGGATGCAAATCCGGCTTTGTTAGTCAGTCAGAGAACAAGGTTAGGTGTCAGTTATCAAACAAAATTATACACTACCCAGATTACTTTTCAGGATGTGAGGATTTGGGGAGAGGAGCAAATAAATACAAATAAAGTCAATATTGGATTGCACGAAGCCTGGCTTGAGTTCAATGCAGCTTCATCAATAAAAATTAAAATCGGAAGGCAAGTCTTAAAATATGATAACGAGCGATTGATTGCATCAACAAACTGGCTTCAGGTTGGGGCAAAGCATGACGCAATGAAAGTATCGTACAAATCCACAAATTGGGATCTCGATTTGATAGGCGCTTTTAATCAATCCGGCGATATTTATTATCAATCACCTTACCTATTATTTAATAAGCAATATAAAAACCTTGGAATTTTATGGTTGAGTCGTAAAATGCAAAAGTTTACATTTTCGAATTTAACAATCGTTGAAGGACTGCGAAAGGATGATGTCGGCGTTCAAATTAATACACGACTAACAACAGGAATAATATCTAAGGCAAAACTTGAAAAAACGGATGTTGATGCACGTTTCTTTTATCAGACAGGGAAAAAACAAAATGGGAATAAAGTAAATGCATACCTGGCCAATTTGGATATTTATTATCATCTAAATAAAGAAAGCACTTTGATGGCAGGATTTGAATTGCAATCTGGAAACCGAAATCCAAAAATAATTGAAGGATCAGACAAAGGATTTGAGGTTTTATACGGAAGCAAGCATTCTTTTAACGGTTTGATGGATTATTTTGGCGGTTCAAATTCAATCAATGGAATGGGCTTGTTTGATATCTATCTTAAGTATATTGCTGTAATTAATAATAAACTTGAACTTAATTTTGATTATCACTATTTCAAAACACCAAAAAACTTTCAAAATGAAGGAGTAGATTACCATGGTTATTTAGGTTCGGAAATTGACCTAAGTTGTTCGATCAAGATTTCACCAGAAATTAATATTACAAATATTTTTGGGATGATGATTGCGACGAATTCATTGGCTGTTGCAAAAGGTAGTGATTTAGATGCCGTAAAAAATGGTTATTATTTTGTAACAATGCTTACCTTTAAACCAGTGTTTTTTAAAAACTAAATGAATGATCCGAACGGATTCTTTTAGCCTTGTTTTGAGTTTATTGGGAGCAATCATACTCCTGTTTATTATTGCGCCTTTGGCAGGTTTACTGCTTGATACTCCGCTTGCAAAAATATTTGAAACTACTCAGGACGAACAAGTTGTTAAAAGCATCTGGCTTACCTTGTCGGCTTCATTCGGAGGTACTTTGTTTTGTGCAATTTTTGCCATTCCGTTGGCTTATGTACTTGCCAGAAAGGAATTTACGGGAAAGCGATTAGTGTTAGGAATTATCGATTTACCTATCGTAATTCCTCACTCGGCGGCCGGGATCGCTGTATTAGGTTTTATTTCCAGAGATTCGGTATTTGGGCAAATGGCTTCAAGTGTTGGGTTAGACTTTGTAGGCCATCCTATTGGAATTTCAATGGCAATGGCATTTGTGAGCATTCCTTTTTTGATTAATGCAGCTCGTGACGGATTTGGCTCAATACCAATTCGGTTGGAACAGGCGGCAAAAAACTTAGGTGCCAATTCTGTACGTGTATTTTTCACAATCTCTTTACCGCTGGCATGGCGTTATATCTTGTCCGGATTTATCATGATGTTTGCCCGTGGACTGAGCGAATTTGGAGCAGTTGTAATAGTTGCTTATCATCCTATGATAACTCCTGTTTTGATTTATGAACGATACACCTCATTCGGATTAAAATATGCCAGACCAGTCGCAATATTATTTATTCTGGTTTGTTTGGTCTTTTTCATTGCGTTGAGGTTCTTAGTTCAAAACAGATCAAAGCAAAATCAAAAAAATACCTTGTTAAAAAATAATGCAAATTAAATGCTTGAATTAAGAAATATCTCACTTCTTTTCCCCGAATTTTCATTAAGGGATGTTAATTTGAATATCCACAAAGGTGAATATTATGTGATTCTGGGTTTGTCGGGAGCTGGGAAATCACTTCTACTTGAATGTATTGCCGGAATGCAACAACCAAATACTGGACAAGTATTTTTGGATGGAGAAGATATCACCCGCAAAAAAATTCAGGATAGAAATGTAGGATATGTTTTTCAGGATCATGCAGTTTTTCCGCATCTAAACGTATTTAATAATATTGCTTATTCTTTAAAGAAAAAATACCCTAAAGAAATCATTCATCAAAAAGTAAAAGAAGCAGCCGAACTTGTAAGTATTGGTCATTTGCTCGATAGGCAACCAAACACTTTGTCGGGAGGAGAGTCGCAAAGAGTGGCATTAGCCCGTACACTTATTCGTGACCCAAAATGCCTTCTGCTTGATGAACCATTCTCTTCTTTGGATGTGCAACTGAGGGATGATTTAAGGGCCTTATTACGTAAGCTAAATAGAATGGGGAGAACCATTATCCATGTAACACATGATTATGAAGAGGCTATTTCACTTGCTCAAAAAATTGCTGTATTTCAGGATGGCAAACTCATTCAACAAGGTGATCCATTTGAGGTATTTGCAAATCCGGTTTCTGAATTTGTAGCTCGCTTTAGGGGAATCAGGAATTTCTTTAAATCAAAAATGATCAGCCAAAACCAAACAATGATTAAAAATATGATTCTGGTGGATATTCCCATTCAGGAAAAAATTTCAGAAGGATTTATTATGTTTAACAGTACGGATGTGAAAATTAGCAAGGAAAAACCAACTGGTAAAATTTCAAATCTTTTTAAGGGTCAAATTATAGACATTATTCCAAATTTTAAAGGAAATGAAATAAGTATTGCTTCAGAAATTAACCTGACATCGTTTATTAATCATCCGGCATTTAAAATTCTTCAATTAAAAATTGGAGATGAGGTATGGGCCAGCATTAATCCGGAAAAAATTAAATTCCTTCCAATTATCTAAAAAGTTTTACGATATCATTTCCATTTGCGAAAATCAACAATGCAAATAGGATAACCATTCCAACTACCTGAGCGTATTCCATGAATTTATCACTAGGCTTTCTGCGGGCAATAATTTCATAAAGTAAAAACATTACGTGGCCACCATCAAGTGCAGGAATAGGTAATACATTCAGAATGGCTAACATAATTGAAAGAAATGCAGTGAGTCGCCAAAAATTTTCCCAATCCCAGGTACTTGGGAAAATGCTACCAATGGTAATAAACCCACCAACCGATTCATAAGCTTTAACTTCAGGTGAGAAAAGTAATTTTAATTGTTTCAAATAATCACTAATGCCATTATAAGCTTTTGCAATACCTGCCGGAACAGCACTAATGATATTGTATTTTTTTTCTGATAATGTAAAGTATTCAGAAAGTGGTTTGACATAAACCCCAATCTGTCCCGATTCAGGGAGATTTACTTCTAATGCCAGTGTATCAGCTTCTCGGATTACAGTAATATTAATAATTTGATTTTTGTATTTTTTGAGTTCATTCGCAAACTGATCGAAATAGGGAAAGCTTTGACCATTAATTCCTATAATCTTATCATCAATTTTTATTCCTGCTGCTTGTCCTGCAGAATTTTTGATGAATCCTCCTGCTTCATAAGGAAAGCGGACATAAAGGAAATCTGCTGTTTTTCGTTTAATCATTTTTCCAACAAATCCCTTTGGAATTTGAATATTCATAATTTCTCCATCGCGCTCAACTTGCACCGATTGGGCTTCATTGAGAATTAATGTTATGGGGATTTTTAGAAAATCCTCAACAGGTTCATTGTCGATAGAAAGAAACTTATCTCCATTTTGCAATCCCATTTCTATCGCGATCGAATCACAAACGATTCCATATTTGTTAGCTTCAGAAGTTGGGAGGTATTCTTCGCCCCAATAAGCAAGCATCACTACATAAATAGCAATTGCCAGTAATATGTTTACAGTTACCCCTCCTAACATAATAATAAGTCGTTGCCAGGCTGGTTTTGATCTGAACTCGAACGGCTGAGGTGGAAGTTTCATGGCTTCCTTATCCATCGATTCGTCGATCATTCCTGATATTTTAACATATCCACCCAACGGAAGCCAGCCCATGCCGTATTCAGTTTCACCTTTTCTAAACTTAAAAATCGAAAACCAAGGATTAAAAAAGAGATAAAATTTTTCAACCCTTGTTTTAAATATTTTTGCGGAGATAAAATGACCAAATTCATGAAAGATTACCAGAATTGATAAACTGAGTAATAATTGTAATATTTTTATTAGGATGTCCATTTAATGTTTTTTTAGATGCTTTTCACTAATTCTAATGTTGTTTTCCTTGCAATTTTGTCACTTTCTGCCAAATCGCTATATGAAGGATTTTTTATTAAATCTACTTTAGTCATGCATTTTTCAATGATATCGGGCATTTGTAAAAACCCAATTCTATCCTTCAGAAACAATGAAACCAAAATTTCATTCGAAGCATTGAGTATGCATGGCATATTCCCTCCCTGTTTTAATGCATCAAAAGCGAGTGCAAGATTACGAAAAATTTTTAAATCAGGCTGTTGAAATGTTAATTCAGACTGTATCATAAAATCGAGGCGAGGGAAATTTGAATGAAATCGTTCGGGATATGTTAGCGCATATTGTATAGGTAGTTTCATGTCGGGCAATCCCATTTGTGCTTTAATCGAGCCATCTTCGAATTGTACCATTGAATGGATAATTGATTGAGGGTGAATTACAACATCAATTTGTTCCGATTTCAAATCAAATAGCCATTTTGCCTCAATAACCTCAAGTCCTTTATTCATTAATGAGGCCGAATCAATGGTTATTTTACATCCCATTTCCCAATTAGGGTGCGAGAGTGCTTGTTCTTTTTTAACGTTTTTTAGGAATTGTACATCCTTACCTAAGAAAGGACCACCTGATGCTGTTAAATAAATTTTTTCGATCGGATTGCCATATTCGCCCACAAGACATTGGAATATGGCTGAATGTTCTGAATCAACCGGAATGATTCTGGATCTTGAATTTTTTAAAAGCGATTGTATAAGTTCTCCCCCAACTACCAAAGTTTCTTTGTTTGCCAGTGCAATATGTTTATTCGATTTAATAGCTTGTATTGTAGGCTTTAATCCGGCATAACCAACCAATGCAATTATAACCTGATCGATGGTATCCATCTCAACAACCTGCGACAATGCTTCTTCGCCTGCATAAACTTTAATAAATAAGGGGTCAAGAGCATTAAAAACTTCTTTGTAGAGCCTATCATTGGCGATAACTACCACATTGGGTTTGTATCTGATGGCTTGCTCAATCAGTAATTTGGCATTGTTTTGTGCGGTAATTACTTCAAGTGAAAAATTATCAGGATAAGCATCAATTACTTCAAGAGTTTGGGTTCCGATAGAACCGGTTGAACCTAAAACGGCAATTCTTTTCTTCATTCAATTATTCGTTAAAGGTCATATAGTCGAGCGGGTTGACCGGAGATCCGCTGCGCCAGAGTTCAAAATGCAGATGCGGGCCTGTCGACAACTCACCTGACTCACCAATAATGGCAATGGGATCACCTGCTTTAACAAAACTGCCTACTTTTTTGAGTAAAACAGAATTATGTTTATAAAAAGAGATGTAGTTATTTTGATGTTGTATTGCTAGAACGTAGCCTGTTTCAACGGTCCAGTTCGAAAATATAACAGTACCGTCAAGTGCAGCTTTAATGGTCTCATTTTCCTTTGCAACAATATCAATCCCAAAATGATTTTCAGATAGGGAGAAGAAAGTTGTCACAATCCCTTTTATGGGTGAGAAGAAAGTAAGATTTGCGGATCTGTTTTCGTCGTAAAGATTTTTATTGTCTTCAAGATAAATGTTATATTTTGTCTGATTTTCATATTCGAGTCTAAAAATTGAGTCTTCAGCCGATCGGCTAAGGGTAATCGAATCATAATTAAGATGAGTCATATTATCCGCATCATCAATCATTTCATCTATAATGGGATTGCCCTCAATGATGTTCTTTAAATTTATAAAATAAAGGTCTTTTTGTGCAAATGATCTCTCCAATGAGTCTGATTTATTTTGAAGATCATATACTTGTTGGTAAAGATCCAAATCAGTATATCCGGGAATGTATTCTCTCAGTGGGGTTAATGAAATTAAAAGGGTAGTTAGTAAAATTAATAGAATTGTTGTAGATCCTACTACAATGAAAACGTTAAGTCTTGTAAGTCGTATAGATAGTCTTTCTTCAAAGGTGATGTCATTCATGATCACCAAGCGGTATTTATCTCTTAAACGATAATACCATTTATTTTTTTTATTTTCCTCTCTAATCTGTGGCATAATACTTTCAAACTGACATGCCAAAGATACAAAATGTATTAAAGCTTCTCTTCAAATTGATAGTAGCTAATTGGAAAAAATAAAATATTTTTGTCAAATAAGAGTTATAATGCAAAAAGACCCTATTTTGAAATTATCACGCATCACTAATTTTTATCTTTTTTACTTTGGGATAGCCCTTTTGCTTTTCCTTCAATCTTGTTCTGTAAAAAAGAATAATTTGGGCAATAGGGTTTATCATAATATTACCGCTCATTACAATGCTTACTGGAATGGGAAAGAAAGTTATAAGGAAGGATTGAAGCAATTAAATTCTTCTCTGCGGAATAATTATTCTGAAATCTTACCCATTTTCAATTACGGAACCGATCAGGATGCAAAAGCACTGATCCCCTTTATGGAAAGAGCCATTCAGAAATCTTCCGTTGTTATTCAGCAGCATTCAATGCGATTTAAAAATAAGGAGTACAATCGTTGGGTTGATGATGCTTACCTGTTACTTGGCAAGTCTTATTTTTATTTGGGCGAATATGTGAGTGCACGCAGAACTTTTGAGTTCATAATCGATGGGTTCAAATCTACTCCAGCTGAGTACGAAGCGATGCTTTGGTTAGTGAGAACCTATAACAGAACTAGGCAATTTGAAAAGTCCGGGCCTTTATTAAAGCAATTTCAAGATTTAATTGATTACGAAAAAGTTCCTTTGAGTCAGCAGCGCGAATTTCCGATGATTTATGCTAACTTTTACCTTCTTCAGGAGAAATATACAGAATCAGTTGATTTGTTAAATGATGCCATTGAAATCAATAATGATAAACAACTAATAACCCGATTGAAGTTTATTTTGGCTCAGGTTTATCAAAATCAAGGAAATCTGGAAGCTGCTTCCGAATTATATTTGGAAGTTGTTCATCGTAATCCTACATACGAAATGGCTTTTAATGCAAGAATAAATATGGCTAAAAGTTATTATGCCGGAGCCGGTAATTCTGATGAAATCATACAATCTTTAGAAGTACTGTTGAAAGATTCAAAAAATGAAGAGTTTCGTGATCAAATTTATCATGTTTTAGCCGAAATAGCCTTAAAAGAAGGTGACCAATCTTCTGCTATCAATTATTTAATTCAGGCCGTTGCTTTAAGCTCAAATAATAATTTTCAGAAAGTTGCTTCAAGTATTGCATTGGCTGATTCATATTTTAATAAAGGGATTTATAAGAATGCAAAATTGTATTATGATACAGCCTTGCAGGTAATGCCAATTGGATATCCTGATCAACAGGCTTTGATCGAGAGAACCAGGGTACTGGTTTCTTTGGTAGCTCATTTGGAAACTATTCAGTTGCAAGATTCTTTGCAGAAAATATCACGTATGCCGGAGGAAGAGAGACTGACAGTCATTGATGCAATCATTTCAGAAATCGCTTCTAAAGAAAAGGTGGAGCAAACAGAGCAGCTTGAGCGAATGCAAGACTTATCGATAGCAAGGCAACAGCAGAATACATTCTCGCAAAATCAGGGCAGCGGGGCATGGTATTTTTATAATCCGTCTACTCTCAGTTATGGATTTACCGAGTTTATTAGCAAATGGGGGAGAAGGCCGCTAGAAGACAATTGGCGACTTAGTCAAAAGCAAGTTCAAAATATGGGTTTTTCTGAAAATGCGAGCCGGCTTGAAATTCGTGATGAAGAAGATTTGAAATTGCAAGAAAAAGCTATCTCTAAAAAGGACAGGAATTATTATTTAAAAGACATTCCTTTAAATGAAATTCAGTTACAAGAATCGAATAATAAAATAATAGAGGCTTTATATCAATCGGCCATGCTTTTTAAAGAAGGACTGAAAGATACTGCACGTGCAATCGTGCAATTTGAAGCATTAATTCAAAATTATCCTGATAATGAATATAAAATACAGGCACATTATTATCTTCATAAGTTGTATTTATCAAGAGAACTCAATAAATCAACCTATTACAAACAACAACTTTTAAGTCAGTTTCCAAATAGTGATTATGCCAAAGTGATCATCAATCCTGATTACTTTAAGCAATCATCGGCACTAAGAAGCGAAATCGAGACCTTGTATTTTGACGCTTATCAGGCTCATGAGAATGAACAATATTATGTAAGTATCAATTTGTGTGATAGGGCAATTGCGAGTTATAACGATTCCATATTAATTCCTAAGTTCGAATATATTCGAGCACTTTCAATGGGTCGAATAGAAGAAGTGGATTCGCTCTTAATTAATCTGAAAAGAATCATTGCTAAGTATCCAGATAGTGAAGTTGTTCCACTGGCTAAAAACTTAATTTTTTATTTAAATTCAACAAGTACTCAAACAGGCAGGGATTCAATAGCAATGATGCCTGTTGAAGAAGAAATTATAGGTAATTTTTATTTTCATCCTGATACAACACATCTTTACATTTTGATTATTAATACGGAACGCGTAAATTTGGAAGCAGTTAAACTGAGATTGTCGGACTTTAATTTAAAACTTGCGTTTTTAAAACCATTGACAATTGCAAATTTTATTGTAAGCGAAAACAATAATTGGCTGGCAGTTATGGGCCTTGGAAACAAACAGGAAGCACAGGATTATATCAATGAAATGAATAAAGACGCATATGTACTGTCAATATTTAACAAAGAGGAATACAGACATTTCGTAATTTCGGCAAATAATTATTGGATATTACTGCAGGATAAAAATATAGATGAATATTTAAAGTTTTATTATAAACATTATCAAACAACCAATTAGGCATGGCTAAGAATGGAATTGTTGAAGCTTCTCCATCCAGAAACGCAATAGGAAATGGAACCATTATTAAAGGAGATATCGAATCCAACGGCGATTTTCGTATAGATGGTGAATTAACAGGAACTATTAGGACCAAAGGAAAAGTTGTGATTGGATCGACCGGGAAAATTGAAGGTGAAGTATTTTGTCAGAATGCGGATGTGGAAGGTATTGTAAATGCAAATATGACGGTTACGGATTTACTAACCCTCAAAGCTACTGCCCGATTAAATGGCGATGTCTCTACAAGTAAATTAGCCATTGAGCCCGGTGCACAATTTTTAGGATCTTGTAAAATGGGTTCAAACATTAAGAGCGGAATGAAATATCCAGTTAATGAAACCAAATTATAGGAAAAAGGATCTTAATGAGAGCCTGAAACTTTACTCAAGATATTCCAGCATTGCAATACAAATGCTGCTGATTATCTTAATTGGGGTTTTTGGTGGCATGAAAATTGACCAATGGATAGCATGGAAATTTCCAGTTTTTACAACCATTCTATCAGTTAGTGCAGTAATTTTATCCATTTACATTGTTACTAAAGATTTATGGGGAAAAAGTAAATTCAAATCGAATTAAAACATGAAATTAGCGTTTAACATATTTATCAAAAAATTAGTCATATTCACCCTGATAATTGGTATAATATCTTTTACCGTGGGTTCTTTTGTTCAAAAACAGTTTATGACTCCATCTTTGCCTTATTTGCTCATTTTTTTCTTTGCGGTCACAGCTTTCACTTTTTACCTGGCATTAAAAGCTTTTACACAAAAAACTTCCCGATTTGCGAATTTTTTTATGATTTCAGTGTTTGCAAAGATGCTACTTTATGTTTCAATCATCATCATTTATGCTTTTATCAACATAAGTGATATCATCAGTTTTATCATCACCTTCTTTATTTTTTATATTCTCTTTACATCATTTGAAACCTTAGCAATCATCAAGGCTCAAAAGGCGAACCGATAAATGATAACTACAATTACACGCTCTAGATATATTTTATTAGTATTGATGATTTTACCATCGATCATTTTTGCTCAAGATTTGAATGAGAAACATGCTGATTCAAAACTTAATACTGATTACATTAAGGATTACAAGCATTTATTTACAACGCGTTTATACTTGTTAAGCGAAAGCGTTGGGTTTACTATTAAACCAAGTAATCTGGAAGTACCACTCCGATATGTTCCAAATAATGACATCAAAAATGGGCTGGCATTTTTTCATAAATGGTATGGTGTTGGACTTGCTTTCAATAATCCATTCGCGGGCAATGATGTTGCAATAAAGGGGAAAAGTAAAATCGTTGATCTGAGAGTAAATGCATATGGACGAGCAATTTCGGCCGAGCTTGCCTTGCAGGATTATCAAGGCTTTTTCTTAAAAAACATGCTTGAACAACCCATTGCCTGGAATCCTGAAAGTGCATATTTGCTTCGCCCTGATATGCATATATTTTCCACAAGTGCCATCATGTATTATGTCGTTAATCATAAAAAACATTCGTTCAGGGCGGCATATCTACAAAATGAGCGTCAGCATAAGAGTTCAGGTTCTATCATTGTAATGCCTTCATTCGTGTACTTGAAATTGCAATCCGATTCTACATTGATACCTGATTTTTATAATTCAACTTATTTGGTAAAAGATAATGAACACATTGAAGATGGAAAGTTTTTAACCTATGGGGTATCCCTTGGATATTCGTATACTTATGTATTCTTTAAATATTTTTATGTAAACCTTTCTTTAATCCCGGGTGTATTTGTGCAGAATTACGATTATGAATCAGGATTGGGATCAGATAAAGGGGCAAAGTTATCAGCCTTATGGCTTGGCAGGGTAGCATTTGGTTTTAATTCAGATTTTATATATTTGGGCATCGGAGGAGTTCATGGGTTTAATCCCAGTAAATTTAATATAGGTCAAACAAATTTTAATTACGATATGAACCAGATTAGAGTTTGGATTGGAACCCGCTTTTAATTTTTTCATTAAAAGTGAAAATGGACAAAAAAGTCAGCATTAATTCCTCCCTGAAAAAAATAACATTTACTTTTATAAAAAAATTATTATGATCTTCATCACCAGACGAGAACGATTTAATGCTGCTCATCGACTATTTAGGCAGGATTACACGGATGAGAAAAACCTTGAAGTCTTTGGAAAGTGTTCAAACCCCAATTGGCATGGACATAATTACGTACTGTATGTCACTGTCAAAGGTGAAGTAAATCAAGAAACGGGTTTTTTGATTAATTTGAAAGAATTGAGTAAAGTGATCAATAAATTTATAATTGATAACGTAGATCACAAAAACATTAATCTTGAAGTTGATTTTATGAAAGGCAAACTTGCATCAACTGAAAATTTGGCCATTTCAATTTGGGATGAATTGGATGTGCCTTTACAAAGATTAAATGCAAAGCTGCATTCAATAAAAATTTACGAATCTGAAAATAATATTGTTGAATATCTGGGGCCAACCAAATAAATTAAGCCTTGGTAAAATGATTAAAAAATATGGAAGACAACGAAGAAATATTAGGGTACGAAAAGGTGGAAAAACACGATCCAAAAGTTATTGAGGAATTAGCAACTTATTATAAGAGGATATTAAGTTTAATTGGTGAAAATCCTGATAGGGAAGGATTGCTGGATACTCCTGTAAGAGTTGCAAAAGCGATACAATTTCTAACACAAGGCTATGATCATGATCCTGTTGAAATATTAAGATCAGCTAAATTTAAAGAGGATTATCGGGAAATGGTTATCGTTAAGGACATAGAAATATATTCGCTTTGCGAACATCATATGATTCCGTTTATCGGAAAAGCGCATGTAGCATATATCCCTAATGGATATATTACCGGTTTAAGTAAAATTGCCCGGGTAGTCGAGGCATACGCAAGAAGACTGCAGGTACAGGAAAGGCTTACGACCCAAATTAAGAATGCCATTAATGATACTTTACATCCCTTGGGTGTGGCAGTTGTTATTGAGGCACGACATTTGTGTATGGCGATGAGAGGCGTTCAAAAGCAGAATTCTGTCACGACAACCTCTGATTTTATTGGCGCGTTTGAAAATGAAAAAACCCGCGCCGAATTTATTCACTTAATAGGATCTAAACTGCATTAGAGGAAAAAAATATTTTTTTGTTTATTATGTAACTGATAAAATTATGAACTTAGAAAATAATACTTACGAAACAGCAAATCAGACTTATAAAGTGGGTGCTGTCGCATCTACATTTATTGCAAATGTATTTTCATGGATGTTTTTGGCATTAGCCGTAACAGCCGTTACTTCTTACTTTTTTGCATCAAACACGAGCTTGATCGGTAGCATGATTAATATGGAAACGGGAAGGATGAATATGTTTGGGTGGATTGTCACTTTGTCACCTTTCGCTTTTGTCATGATTATTACTTTTGGATTGCAGCGACTTTCTTTTAGTACCTTGTCATTCCTTTTTATCGTATTTTCAATATTGATGGGAATGAGTTTGAGCTTTATTCTTTTGGTTTATACAGCAAGCTCGGTTTTCCTTACATTTATTGTAACCTCGGCAACTTTTGGAGTAATGGCTTTTCTGGGTTATACAACTAAAACTGATTTAACCAAATTCGGATCCTTGATGATGATGGGTTTATTTGGGATCATTATTGCCAGTATTGCTAATTTCTTTATGCATAGCAGCACACTCGATTACATGATTAGCTTTATTGGTGTATTGGTGTTTACAGGGCTTACAGCCTATGATGTGCAAAAATTAAAACGCATTGGAAATGGACAGGTTTATGGGGCATTATCCAAAAGCAAGCTTGTTATTTTAGGCGCATTAAATCTATATCTTGATTTTATTAATTTATTCCTATTTTTGCTTCGCTTTTTAGGTAACCGAAAATAAGGGTTAAGGAGAAGCATTAAAATTACTTATTATCTAATTAAATAGTATGAAAGCGTTTGTATTCCCCGGACAGGGAGCTCAGTTTGTTGGAATGGGAAAAGATTTGTATGATAAATCCGTGCTCGCCAAATCCCTTTTTGAAAAGGCCAACGACATATTAAAGTTTCGAATTACTGATTTAATGTTTAATGGCTCTGATGAGGATTTGAAACAGACAAAAGTAACTCAGCCCGCGATTTTTCTGCATTCGGTCATTCTGGCGACAACAATGGGTGAAGATTTTAAACCTGATATGGTTGCGGGTCATTCACTTGGAGAGTTCTCTGCATTGGTTGCAAACAAAACTTTATCATTTGAAGATGGATTAAAACTCGTGTATGCCAGGGCAATGGCTATGCAAAAAGCCTGTGAAGCTGAACCCTCTACAATGGCAGCCATCATTGGTCTGGAAGATGCAATTGTTGAAGAAATATTATCGAAAATTCATGAAGTGGTAGTTCCGGCTAATTATAATTGCCCGGGTCAACTTGTTATTTCCGGTTCTCATGAAGGTATCAATATAGCTTGTGAGCGATTGAAAGAAGCAGGTGCTAAAAGAGCAATCGTATTAAATGTAGGTGGGGCATTTCATTCTCCTTTAATGGAACCGGCCAGGGCAGAATTAGCTTCTGCTATAAACGGAACGAAATTTAATACAGGCATTTGTCCTATTTATCAAAATGTAACCGGACAATCAGTAGCTCAGCCAGAAATTATAAAAACGAATCTGATTTCTCAATTAACTGCGCCGGTTAGATGGACTCAGATTATGAAAAACATACTGGCAGATGGTGCGAAAACTATTGTAGAAGTTGGCCCCGGAACTGTATTACAGGGCCTCTTTAAAAAAATAGATAAGAATATTAATACATATAGCGCATAAGCTAAGAATTATAAAAAGTGCAAAGTGATTTGCACTTTTTTTTTGAACTGATTTTATATTTTATTAAGAATTATTTTCTTTTTCACGTAAGCTTTTCTTTATTTTTGCTGGGTGTTGAACTTGAAATGAAAAAAGTAATATTTAAGCTCAGAAAAAATATTTATCACCGTTTAACGGCGAGTTCGAGGTATCAGCTACATTCACCATTTCTTTACAAATTGGCAACGGAAATTTTTTCAGGCAAAACCAACTATAAGTCAGCTAACTACCATCAATTATTAAAAATTAAATCATCAGAAAGAAATATAATTTCATATAAAAATGCGCAAGTATTATCTCGTTTACTTGTCTTAAGTGAACCAAAGAATATTCTTTATATTGGATATTCAAAGGTGAATACAAATATAATAACTCAGGCTTCGTCGAACAGTAATGTAATTTCAATTGAGGTTGGGACTGATTTTGTTAATTTGAATGCAATACTGCGAGATGATATCAATACCCTTGATTTTGTTTTCTATGATAGGGATACTGATGTTGAAAAAATTAAAATAGTATTTGATAAATGTTTGAATTACAAAAATAATAATAGTGTATTTGTTTTCGATGATATTTATCATACAAATGCGATGAATGAGATTTGGAATTATGTAAAAAATCATTTGGAAACTATAGTAAGTATTGATTTGTTTCACATGGGTATTGTCCTATTTAGAAAGGAGATGAGCAGGCAACAAATAAAATATCGCTATTAAAATTCTTTTGCTACTTTTGTACATATTAATACGACTACAATGAATAAAGAAATTATTAGATTAAGTGGAATTCAACGCCACTTTCATGTTGGAACCGAAACTGTTAAAGCATTAAGATCAATAGATTTGGCGATTAATAAAAATGAATTTGTGGCATTAATGGGACCTTCGGGTTCAGGCAAATCCACTTTAATGAATTTATTGGGATGCCTCGATACTCCTACTTCAGGCTCGTATGTTTTGAATGGTCAGGATGTGAGTCAGATGGATGATAATGAATTAGCAGAAGTTAGAAATAAGGAAATTGGTTTCATATTTCAAACTTTCAATTTATTACCTCGTTCAACAGCTCTTGAGAATGTGATGTTGCCATTAATTTATGCCGGATACCCAAAAAATGTACGCCTTGAAAAAGCAGAAAAAGTGCTAAGCGATGTAAGCCTTTCTGATCGTGTTACCCATAAACCAAATGAATTATCAGGTGGACAACGACAAAGGGTTGCTGTTGCCAGGGCATTGGTAAATGATCCTTCAATTATATTGGCTGACGAGCCAACAGGTAACCTTGATTCTAAAACATCAATTGAAATAATGGGATTGCTTGAAGAGATTCATAAAAAAGGAAATACGATAATTGTTGTTACTCATGAAGAAGATATTGCTTTAC
>JAHIVC010000016.1 GCA_018816945.1 Bacteroidota bacterium
CTCTTTATTTGCTCGTATTCTTTGATGACTAACAACCATTTATTGCTCATTAATTGTTGCTCTTTTTTTGTCATAGGTACAATTATAAGAATTGTTACCTAAATTGTGAAGAAATACACGCAGGCAGGAAGTCGAGATGTCAGGTTATCAATTGCAACAAGATTTCGACATTTATCCGCCTTTGGCGAAAGCTCAATCTGACTAGTAAACAAGTTTTTTTAGCCAACCCCTTATTTTTTGATCGTAAAGTATTCAAGTCCTAATCTTTTTCTCAATTGCAGCATCGAAAAAGAATAGCTTAAAGATCAAATTCAATCTATAAATTTCCGGCTGCATGGTTCACTTTATCAATGATCTGATAAGCAACATCCAATGCGTAATATCCGTCATTTATCGTTACAGAGGGAGTCGTATTTTCTTTTATTGAAAAATAAAAACTTTCGAGTTCTGATTTTATGGCATTAATTTCGGCCACTTCAGGTTTAGTAATTAGAATCTGCTTCGAACCTTTGTTTTCACCCAGATTTAAAATCAAATCGAAAGGTCCTGCTTGTTCCGGATTTACATCTTTCATAGTAACAACTTCAGTAACCTTCTTTAAAAAATCAACAGAAATATAGGCATCTTTTTGGAAAAACCTTGATTTCCGCATATTTTTTAATGAGATCCGGCTTGCAGTTAAGTTGGCAATACAGCCATTATCAAATTCAATCCTGGCATTTGCAATATCCGGCGTATCACTCACTACCTTAATTCCACTGGCATTCACTCTTTTAATTGGCGAATTAACAACACTTAATACAATATCAATGTCATGAATCATTAGGTCAAGTATTACCGGCACATCAGTGCCACGTGGATTGAACATCGCCAAACGGTGCGACTCAATAAACATGGGTTTATTAATAAAAGGACGCGCTGCGATAAAAGCAGGATTGAATCGTTCAACATGCCCAACTTGAACCTTAACATTGGCTTCCTTTGCCAATTCAATAAGTTTACGAGCCTCTTCAGGAGTTGTAACAATTGGTTTTTCAATAAATACGTGCTTAAATGACTTTAAAGCTTTTGAAGCACAAGCAAAATGCGATAAAGTTGGAGTTACAATATCAACCACATCAACTGATTTTATCAATGATTCAATGTCATCGAAACGTGGAAGGTTAAAATCTTCACTTACCTTCTTTGCATTATCATCATTTGGATCATAAAAACCGATTAATTCAAATTCTTTAATCTGTTTAATGCAATTAACATGAATTTTTCCAAGATGTCCAACGCCTAATACTCCAATTTTAATCATAGATAATATAGTTTTTGCAAATGTAATTTTTTTTGTCCTGAACGAATTAGTATTTTCGCATGAAGTTTTAAACACAGTTATTAAAAAATAAGGTTCAGAACTACCATTAGCATTTTATTTATATTCATGATCGATACATACAAACATAGAGGATTAAGAAAGCAACTTGTTGATGAAATCAGGCAAAAAGGCATTAAAGATGAAGCAGTACTTGCGGCTATCGACAAAATACCCAGACACTTATTTATGGATTCCTCTTTTCTGGAATTTGCATACGAAGACAAGCCTTTTCCTATCGGTTCAGGCCAAACCATTTCTCAACCATATACTGTTGCATTTCAAACTGAATTATTAGAAGTTAATGAAGGTGATAAAATACTGGAAATTGGAACCGGATCCGGATATCAAGCCTGTGTATTAATAGAGCTGGGGGCCAAAGTATATTCAGTTGAACGTCAGAAAAAACTTTATTCCCGTACAAAGGAACTCTTGCCTAATCTTGGTTATAATCCAAAACTTTTTTATGGTGATGGGAATTTAGGTCTGCCAACTTTTGCCCCATTTGATAAAATTATCATCACAGCCGGCGCTCCTATTGTACCTGACAGATTACTTGAGCAACTAAAAATCGGAGGAATCATGATTATCCCTCTTGGCAAAGGAAGTTCTCAGGTTATGAAACGCATCTTAAAAGTAGGTGAAAATAAATTTAATGAAACCGAGCATGGTTTATTCCGATTTGTTCCTCTTTTAAATAATAAAGCCAACGACTAAGATAATTGCCAAAAAAGAACTGAATTCCCAAATTGGGATTTTATCATACCTTTTCCTAGTTATTCAATGTTGCGCCAATTCTGGTCTTCAAACCATTTAAACCCATTGGTCTGAAATTTGAACCAACATTTATGCTATTACAGTAAAATACAATATATCGAACAAAACTATATGCATTGGATTTAAAAATAATTGCTATGAAAACCATCAAATTAAAAATCATCACAATAAGTATCATCATCGTATCGATGATCTTTATTGGTTCGTGTAACAAAAGAAACAATTCTGAACTTTCGCAAGCGGATGAGATAACCCAGAAAAATTTGGGAGGAATCACTTTTAGTAATGATTTTGAATGGAATACTTCAAAAAATATTGAACTTATAATTACTTCCTCCAAATCACAAGTAATCACAATTAGTTCAGAAAATCAGTCAATAAGATACCATAGAGGAAGATTAGCTGATAAAGGGGAATACAAAATAACCTTAAATATTCCAAATACAGTTAATACACTCCTCATTAATAATAAAACGGTGAGTATCAATTCAAGTAATATCATCTGCAATCTTGATAATTAATTCACTATTGCTAAAAGCACATGATCATGAAAACATTAAAACATATTTCGATCACATTAATCCTGTTGCTCTCATTCACAGCAAATGCTTCAACAGGAACGACTCGCTATGTATCTCTATCAGGGAGTAATACAGCGCCTTTTCTCACACTGTCAACAGCGGCAAATACCTTTCAGGCAGCAATCAATGCGAGTAGCAATGGTGATTTGATTCTGGTTGAAAACGGCACTTACACGCTGACAACTTTTATATCAATCACAAAATCGATTACATTGCGCAGTATCAATGGGCCGAATAATGTGATAATAGACGGAAATGGCGTTACTAAATGTTTTGAAATCAATAATTTTACTGCTATTGTTGACGGATTTACAATTATGAATGGATACAATCCAAGTGGATTTGGTGGAGGTGTCAATATAAAGAATGGCGGGCTTGTACAAAATTGCATAATAAAAGAAAATCAGGCCAGGGATGGGGGTGGAATAGCAATTGATGATTCGGGTGCCATAATGAACAGTATTATCATGAACAATCTTGCCTCTGATAATGGAGTCAGCGGCTATGGTGGAGGTGTTCGACTATTAAATGGCGGAGAAGCCCGAAATTGTTTAATTACAGAAAATGTATCGGTAAAATATGGAGGCGGCGTTAATATCTGGAATGCAGGCAATGTTTTCAATTGTACCATCACAAAAAACAGTGCTCCCAATGGTGCTGGTATCAGAACCAGAAATAATAGTATGATTAAGAATACGATCATTTATTATAACACAGGTGGAGTGAATTGGGAAGTAAATGGCATTGGTTATCAATATTATAACTGCGCTACAACACCTGCTTTAGGTTCCAGCTATAGTACAGATTGCATTACCAACATTCCTGCATTTATAAATATTACAAGCGGGTCGGAAGATTATCATTTGCAATCAGGATCGGCTTGTATTGATGCGGGTTATAATTTATCATGGATGAATACTTCATTCGATCTTGATGGAAATAACAGAATCTTCAATTCGATTGTTGACATGGGTTGCTACGAATTTAACACTCCTACTATTATCGATACAGATGGAGACGGAATTCCCGATGATGAAGATGATTTCCCAAATGATCCAGGCAAAGCATTTATTAATAATTTTCCGGCATCGGGTTATGGCAGTTTAGGTTTCGAAGATTTATGGCCCGGAACAGGTGATTATGATTTCAACGACATCATAGTTGATTATAGGTTTGTAACAATAACAAATGCCAGCAATAAAGTGGTAAAAATTAACGGAACTTTTGTTGTAAAAGCCAGTGGTGCCTATCTCAGAAATGGATTTGGGTTTAACCTTCCAAATGCAAATATCTCATTAATCTCAGGTCTAAACATTTCAGGCTATGATCTCAGGGAAGGATTTATTACGTTGAATTCGAATGGAACTGAATCGGGACAAAGTAAACCGACAATTATTGTTTTTGATGATGTATTCAATTTATTGACACATCCGGGTATTGGAACTGGAGTTAATACAGAAAACTGGGCTCCCTTTGTCCCATATGATACATTAACAATTACAATGACTCCATCCACATTAAATTATACTATGAATGATTTCTCGATGGAAACATGGAATCCATTTATCATTGTTAATCATGAACGTGGTAAAGAAGTCCACCTCATTAATTATCCCCCAACCGATTTGGTCAATCAAAGTTTTTTTGGTACATGGGAAGATAATTCAAACCCTAGTCAGGGGAAATACTACAGATCCCTTAATGGATTACCTTGGGCCATCAATATTACAGAACCATTTGAATGGCCAAGAGAAAAGATAGAAATTGGATGGGCATACTTTCACTTTATTGAATGGGCTCAAAGTTCAGGAGCAACTTATCCTGACTGGTATAAAAATTATCCCGGATATAGAAATAATGGCAATTTGTATCATCCAAATAATCCATAAAAATATTTAAGAAAAGTTGGATAAATCAAATCCTTCTAATTCAAGCTATCGCAAAGCTGGCCGACCATTATTAATGGTCGGTTTTTTTATTTTAGTTTGTATTATATTGATCTTTTCCGCAGAATTCAAATTCCCATCAATCCAAATAATTTGGGTACCCTGTTTTTCCATACGCCTAAACCAGGTCATTTGCCGTTTTGCAAATTGGTGAATTGCGGTATTTAGTTTTTGATAGAGATCGTTATAACGAAGTTCTCCTAAAACATACTGGGTCACATACTTATACTCCAAACCATAAAACATTAATTGTTCAGGAGTAAATCCTTTATCAAGCAAGTCTTTTACTTCTTTAACCATTCCATTTTCCAGTCGGTTTATTAATCTTGAACTGATTCGTTTTCTAATTTCTTCACGCTCGAAATGTATTCCAAAATTCAAACTACTAAAACTTGGAAAGTCATGAGTTAATGGCTGAACTTTTTCAAATTCCCGGATTTCAATTGCTCTGATGAGTCGATTCCGATCAATCAAATCGGTTTCATTATGCACCTTCCCAAATCCCAATAATTTTTCTTTTAATAAATCCTCATTCATTAATGCTAATTTATCTCTCAATTCGATATTTTCGGGAACTTGTTTTAAATGATAACCCTTTAGAACGGCATCCAGATACATCCCCGATCCCCCGCAAAGAATTACTCTTTTACCACGATTGATAATTTCCTGATAAGCCTTTAAAAAGTCCTTCTGGAATTCAAAAACATTATACTCATAACCCGGATCAACGATATCAATTAGATGATATGGAATACTTTTACCGTTAACCTTATAATCCTGCAAATCCTTCCCTGTCCCCAAATCCATTCCACGATAAACCTGCCGGGAGTCGGCACTGATAATCTCTGCATCAATTAAATTTGCCAGTTCGGCTGCCAATCGTGTTTTGCCTGTTGCCGTTGGCCCAAGAATGGTAATCAGATTGTTATGTTTATCCATTTGTTTGATATTTTTCTTCCATTTTTACAAGAAAATTCCTTAATTCGTCAAGCACCGAAACAGGGCTATGCTCGAATGACCAATTAGCAGTTAAAGTTGTCGATAACACCAGCCAATCTTCTGAATTATGGAATTCAGATATATATTTATTCAATATTTCTTCACCTCTTATACTATATTCTTTTTGATTGAATTTTAAATATTGAAGTATCCTCAATGCATCAACTTTATGACTGCAGGCTTTAACAAACTGATCAACGCTTGCACTATTCTTTCTTAAAGGCTCAAACCAATTTGCGTCTTTAAATAATTCGGCTAAAAAGTCTTTCATTGGGAAATTTATATCCTCATTAAACAACTTAATAAACGAAGTATAGGTATTCGCAACTTCATTGAATAACTTAAAATCATATATCGGATAACTACTCCAATCTCCCGTAGCTCCTTTAATCATTGCCGGTCCTGTCCCAAAGAGTACCCTCGCCGAATAGCGTGCTGCAGGATACACTTTTTCTCTGTTCCACAAACCCAACTGTCCGAATTTTTTCAGTTTCAGTAAAAAATAAAAATCTTCACCACTCCTATGGGGACTCAACCCTCCTACCCTTTTGTAAACCCAAACCGGAACTGCAATGGCCGAACCCAATGCACTAAAATTATAGGGGTTATTTATCCTCCACAAATTCAATGCATAATAGCGCATATAAATCTCATATCTTAAAATATGTCGATTTTGGTTCTCATTTTCTGTTAATGAGTGGTAATAAGGTACAGCAATGGCTACATCCTTTTGATGAGCCTTAAAATTATCAATTATCGACTGAAAATATCCACTTTGAAAAGTGGTGTCGGCATCCAAACTCAGAATGATATCATTATCGTTCGCGATGGCGGCAATGTGATCCATGATGATTTTTCTGGCCCATCCTACCCCTGATTTTTTCTCATCCCATCCATTTCTTTTAGAAGATTTGTCGATTATTATGGTTTTGATATTATGTTGTTTCTGAAGCAATTGAATGCTTTTTTGATTATTCTCACACACAGTTAAATGGTCTTGATCAAACCACCAGGACTCAGGCTGATTTACGCATACAATAAGTTCGAAATTCCGAAATGTTTGTGCTTTAATACATTCAATAAACTGAGGCAAATACAAAAACTCATCCATTGCCGGAAGAGCCACATAAATTTTTGAATGTTGGTAATCGGTTTTTATCATCTTATCAACAAAGTTAAGAAAGGAATTTATTGGTTCAGCTTATTGATTAATTAAGTTGACATAGTGGATGTTTTAATTATTTTTGCACTGCCTAAGCCAAATTATGAAACAATTTTTTCCGTATTATAAAAGAATCCTTACACTCGCATTCCCAGTCATGCTTTCTCAGCTAGGACAAGTTCTTGTTCAGCAGGTTGATAATATGATGGTTGGCTCCGTTGGAACGATTGAGTTGGCGGCAGCTTCATTTGCAGGTAATATCTTTATTATAGGAATGGTGATTGGCATGGGTTTTACTTTTGGGTTAACCCCGTTAGTGGCCCTGCATGGGCTTCAGGCGATCATAAACTAGCAGGAAAATGGCTGAAAAATTCAACTTTCCTCAACCTTACAATTGCTTTCATCCTCATGGTTTTAATGTACGCTGTTTCATTTTTTATGGATAAAATGGGTCAAAATGAAGAAGTTGTAATATTGGCTATTCCATACTATCGTATTTTGGTAATTTCAATGTTTCCATTCATGCTTTTCTTCACCTTAAAACAATTTGCCGAAGGAATTGGAAATACGCTAAATGCCATGACGATCACTTTATTGGCCAATGTTGTAAATGTTTGTTTTAACTATTTATTCATATTTGGTAAGTTCGGATTTCCTGAACTGGGCTTGACAGGGGCAGGAATTGGCACATTAATTGCCCGAACCTTCATGCCCTTAATGTTTGTTTTTATATTTATCCGAAAAGATATATTTCGGCCTTATTTAATTAACATTGTTAAATCACGCCTTGACAAGAAAATCCTCAAACGACTTTTTGAGGTGGGTTGGCCAATTTCCAGCCAAATACTTCTTGAAGTACTTGCTTTTGCATTAGGTGCTTTAATGATGGGATGGCTGGGACCCGTTTCTCTGGCAGCCCATCAAATTGCTATTGGGATGGCCAGCTTAACGTTTATGATTGTGACAGGTATTGCTTCAGGGACAACTATTCGAGTCTCGCACCAATTTAATCTGGGTGATTATCATTCAATGAAAAAAGCTACTGTAGCATCTGTTCATCTGGTTCTGGCATTTATGAGTCTCACCGCTATTACTTTCGTTTTGTTTAGAAATGAAATCCCTCACCTTTATACCAACGACCAGGAAGTAATTAAAATTGCCTCCCGGTTGCTTATTATGGCTGCAATTTTTCAAATATTTGATGGTCTACAAGTAGTAATGCTGGGGGCACTTCGTGGCCTTACCGACGTTAAATATGCCATGTTTGCAGCCTTTATTGCATATATTTTGATAAGCTTACCTTTGAGCTATCTCCTAGCATTTACTATAAAATGGGGTCCTGTAGGGATTTGGGTTGGATTTGTGATGAGCCTTGCAATCGCAGGTCTTCTTTTCCTTGCTCGCTTTATAAACCGATCAAAATTATTGGTCTAAGAGAGAACCACTCCTACAACAGAAATTCTTTAAGTATTATTAATCATCTTTCGTATTATCAAAAAAAGTGTATATTTGAACTTATTTTGATTGAGTCTAAATTACAATAAGCCATGTTTGAAACAAATTCAATATTAGAAAAATTACCTAAGCACTTATTGGATTTAATTATAGATCAACCATATAAGGAATACACAGCACAGGATCACGCCGTTTGGAGGTATGTGATGCGCCAAAATATTCATTTCCTGAAAAATGTTGCTCATAAATCATATCTCTCCGGGCTAGAAAAAACAGGCGTAAGTATTGATCATATCCCTCATATGTACGGAATGAACCGAATACTTAAAGAAATTGGTTGGGCTGCAGTGGCTGTTGATGGATTTATACCCCCGTCTGCATTCATGGAATTTCAGGCATACAATGTTTTGGTTATTGCAGCAGATATTCGTTCAATCGACCAAATACAATACACCCCTGCACCCGACATCATTCATGAGGCCGCCGGACATGCTCCGATTATTACGAATCCTGAATATGCTGAATATTTAAAGAAATTTGGGTTTTATGGATCAAAGGCATTTTCTTCCTCCAAGGATCGTAACCTTTATGAAGCGGTACGTCACTTATCAATATTAAAAGCTGATCCCTATTCAATGAAAGACGATATTGTGGCTGCAAAATACGACATTTCAAAAATTGAATCGACCCTGAGTGCCCGATCAGAGTTGGCTAAAATAAGGAACCTCCACTGGTGGACAGTTGAATATGGTTTAATTGGAAGCATGTATTTTCCTAAGATCTATGGTGCAGGACTCCTTTCATCAATCGGAGAAAGTTACCATGCGATGCAGGATAATGTTTTGAAACTACCCTACTCTATCGACGCAATGAACTACAATTTCGACATTACTTCGATGCAACCACAACTTTTTGTAACGCCAAGTTTTGATCACTTAACTAATGTTTTGGAAGAATTTGTTGATACAATGGCAATCAAAACCGGAGGGATTGATGGAATCAGGAAAGCAATTGATTCAGAAAATATTGCATGTTGTGTTTTAGATTCCGGAGTCCAGATTTCCGGGCAAATTGTAAATTTTATTAAAGAAAATAATGAGGTTGCCTATCTAAAAACCCTTGGACCATCAAGTCTTGCATATCAGGATCAAGAACTTGAATCGCATTCTAAAGCATATCATAGTGCTGGCTATGGAACTCCAATTGGTACGATTAAAGGGTTGAATTCAAGCTTCAACACATGGAATGATTATCAGCTTGAAGAAGCTGATATAAAATTAAATCACCTTTGTAATCTGGAATGGATCTCAGGAATTAAGCTAAAGGGAAAGCTTAAGAAAATTTTAAGAAAAGAAGGGAAGATTATTGTTCTGAGTTTTGAACCTTGTACACTCTATTACAAAACCGAAATTCTATTTCAACCGGATTGGGGCACTTTCGATTTAGCGATTGGGAAGAAAATTACCTCCGTTTATAATGGGCCCGCCGATCCAAATGCATATGGATATACTTTTGAAGTTCCAAAAGAAAAAACTCATAAAATTGAGCATTCTGAAGAAGCAAAAAACTTACATCAACTATATCAAAAGGTAAGAAATGCAAGAGAGGGAGACCTAAATGAAAATCATCAAAAATTAAAAGACTTATTCAAAATTATAAAAGAAAGATATTCAATAGAGTGGTTACTTGGGTTAGAGCTTTTGGAATTAGCATTTAAATCAAAGACTGAAACCGAATTTATAGATAAAATAAAACTATTCTTACAAATTACTATAGAACACCACCCTGAGTATGGTAAACTTATAAATGATGGTTTAAATATAATAGAAAAAGCAGACTAAAAAACTCATCAAGCGTATATCGATTTTATAATTGAAAACATAAAGCCTCTTTCGAGGCTTCTGTCTCATTCTATTCCTGAAAAATATTTCATAAACTGAACTCTTTCATAAGCAGCTGGGTTATCAGTTTCTTTAATACTCATGCGTCCATTGAAATCAGCAATAGATTTGAATCCATGTTTATCCATCCATGACTCCATAACTGAAAGCATGGTTTTAATCTCTCCAAATCCATTTTTATATAATACTGAACAAACTTGAACTGCTTTGGCTCCGGCTAAAAGTTGTTTAATAACTGCCTCGCCGTTATGAACTCCGGTTGAAGCTGCAATATCACAATGCAGACGACTGGATAGCATGGCTACCCATCGTAAGGAAATAGATAGTTCTTCTGGAGTACTAAATACGTGGGATGGCTTAACTTCAAAAGTATTTATGTCAATATCAGGTGAAAAGAATCGATTGAATAACACCATTGCCGAGATCCCGGTCCATGATAAAGTAAGCGCGGTTTTAGCCAGGCCGGAAAAATAATAACTTAATTTTACAGCTATCGGAATTGTTACAACTTTTTGAATGTTCATCACAATGTTCAAATAAGCTTGTTCATTTTCTTCCCCACTTTGACGAGGGTCGGATGGCAAAATAAAAATATTTAATTCAAGTCCATCTGCTCCTGCCTCCTGAATTCTTGCAGCAAATTCCATCCATTCTGATGAACTTACACAGTTAATACTGGCAATAACAGGAATTTTTACTGCTTTTTTACAATTGCGGATCAAATCTAAATAATTACCAACTGCTGACTCTTTTGAGTAGTTACTAATATAATCAAAGGCTTCAGGGTAAGAATTTGTATGTACCCCGGCAGAAATGGCTTTACTTGCTTCCTGTAGAATCTGTTCTTCGAACAATGATTTTAGCACAACTGCACCAGCACCGTTTTTTTCCACTTCAATTACATTTTCAACTGAATTTGTTAATCCGGAACTTCCAACAATAATTGGATTCCTGAGCTCAAATCCCATATAAGTGGTTTTCAAGTTTGCCATTTTACCTCCGTTTAATTTAAATTAATAAATTCTTATCATCCTGTTCATGGATAATATCTTTAACACAAAATTAAAATTTTTAATCATTAAACATTCCTTAATATTCAAATTTTAACCATTCTAATTAAGAGCAAAGGCCCAAATTAAAATGCGAAGAGAGTTTGAGGAATATGAACCCTTACAGAATGTATAAAAAAATAGGCGCAAGCATGAATGCTTGCGCCTATCCAATTAAATGATATTAAACCTCAGGATAGAACCCTGAACCCTTATTTTCGGAGTAGAACTCCGAGAAATTCAACTAAAATTCTCGTCCGCCGAAGCGTACGCGAAGGAGGATTAAATATTTATAACACTACTTCCTTATCTGAGCAAATATTTTTTTGTCCTTTAAAACTTCAACTGCTTTAATAAAACCATCATCAATTTCGGTCATAACCTTAAAATAGGCATCCATTGTAAATAAATTACGTCCAATTAAACCCTTCAATACATATTTAATCATCTGTTCTGAAGTTTTTAAATCATCCTCGTTGTGCTTCTTGGAACTTTTTGTATCGGCAAATGCTAAAAATTCTGAAAATATTTTTTTATCAATATTAAAATCTCTTACATAAGTCTCCATATTCCTATACTTTGCCAAGAATTGAATACGGTTTTCATCAACATATTTTAAGGCAAAATCATTGAAAGCACCTTCACGAACTAGATCAATATAGTAATCGGAATAAATTGTTGAATCCCACGGAATGAATACATCAGGCATGATTCCACCACCACCGTAAACCATTCGTTTTCCGGGGGTGTAATATTTCAGGGAATCCGGAAAATGAATACTGTCGGCATGAACAAATTCACCATTTCTTAATCGATCATACAGATCAGTGTAATACTTTTCAGTCCCATTCTCATAAGGCTTTTGGATCGAACGGCCGGTAGGAGTATAATATCTGGCAGTTGTAAGCCTAATAGCCGAACCGTCCGGAAGTTGGAATGGTCTTTGAACCAATCCTTTCCCAAATGATCGACGACCAAGAACAATTCCCCGATCCCAATCTTGAATGGCACCCGCTACAATTTCACTGGAAGAAGCAGATCCTTCATCTATCATCAATACAAGATCTTCCTCCTCAAGGCTACCACCCGATGTCGCGTTATATTTCTCAATTGGGCTGTTTACTCCCTCGGTATAAACAATTAATCGACCGGCTTTCAGAAATTCATCACTGATTTCGATCGCAGGTTGCATTACACCTCCTCCGTTTCCTCTTAAATCAAAAATAAGCTTTTTCATTCCTTTTGATTTAAGCAATGCTATCGATTCCTTAAACTCATTATGACTGGTTTGAGCAAATCGGCTTAATTTAATATACCCTATTTCATCATCAACCATAAAGGTAGCATCAATGCTATTCATCGGTATTTTATCGCGCGTAATTGTAAAATCAATTAGTTCAGTCTTTCCTTTACGAAAAATGCGAACTTTCACTTTTGTTCCTTTTGGTCCTTTTAAATGATCAAATACGAATTGATTGTCAATTTTATCACCATAAGATTTATCCCCATCAATTTCGACAATTTTATCGCCGGCCAGAATGCCGACTTTTTCGGATGGGCCACCTATAATCGGGGCAATAACCATCAATGTATCATTAAAAATCTGGAAAGATATTCCAATTCCTTCAAAGCTTCCAATAAGGGGTTCATTTGCAGCATCCAAATCTTCTTTCGAAATATAATAGGAATGTGGATCAAGCTCTTTTAGAGTTTGGATAATGGTATTTTCAACCAGTTTAGACTCATTAATAGTGTCAACATAAGCGTAGTGTATGATTTGCATGACAGTAGCCAGCTTTCGTAGGTTCTCGTCGATAGTAGTTTGTGCTTTTGCCAAAACCACTGTGAATAACAGAAAGGTCGTTAGAAACCCGACCTTTAATATTTGTTTGCATCTGATTAAATTCATCATTCGAAAATTTCAACTGTATAATTAAACTAGTTTTTGAGATAGCATAAACACATCTAATCCAATATTCTATCTAACCGTCTTCAAAATTAAGAATAAAAAGAAGTATAGCTCCGTTCGAAAAAACAGAATAGTGTTAAATAATGTTAAGATAAGAGTCGAAACATCACAGAAACCCTAGTATTCCAACAATTTTTTTGCCGCCTTATAAATTTTTTCCGTATTCGGCAAAATCGCCCTTTCAAGAATCCTATTAAAACCCACCGGAGTAAAAGTGGACCCAACTCTTGTCACGGGTGCATCCAATGATTCGAAACACTCACTTGCAATAATGGCAGACAATTCGGCACCAAAACCTGAAAAGACTTTATCTTCGTGTACAACCAATGCTCTGTTTGTTTTTTGTATTGAATTCTTGATGGTTTCTTTATCCAAAGGAATGAGCGATCGAATGTCAATCACTTCAACCGTTTTATTCAGTTCCTTTGCAATTTTCTCAGCCACCTGAATACACATATGCGTGGTATTCCCATAAGTGATGATACTTAAATCACTTCCTACTGTTCGAATTCTGGCTTTTCCAAAAGGGACTTCAAAATCATCCGGAACCGGAGCTTCAGCCAAAGGATCGTTATACAAAGCTTTTGGCTCCATAAACATTGTTGGCCCCTCCGAGCGGAGACTTGTTCGCAACAATCCTGCGGCATCATCAGCAAAAGACGGATATACGATACGAATACCGGGAAATGTGCTCAATGCACCTTCAATATTCTGGGAATGATAAAGTCCTCCTCCAATATATCCACCGGAAGCTAGCCTGATTGTAACATTAGGTGAAAACTGACCCTTCGTTCTCCAATACTCATGAGACATTTCAACAAATTGTTCCATCGCAGGCCAAAAATAGTCAGCAAATTCTGCACCTTCAACCACAATTCGTATTTTTTTATCAAAACGGCTCATTCCGTTGGCCGTACCTACAATATAATCTTCGGCTATGGGTGCATTAAAAACTCGCTTGGGCCCAAATTCTTGTTGCAACCCCTTGCTAACATTAAAAATACCACCCTTATCCTTATTCGCCATATCCTGCCCCCAGATAAAAGTATCCGGGTTATGTCTGAATTCGGCTTTTAAAGTTTCGTTTAATGCTTCTATCAATCTTTTAGTCTCACCTTTTCCATGAGTTAAACCATCAGGATATTTAGTTGTTACAAAGGGTTCGGGCATTACAAAATCATAAATTGACTCAGGGCTTGGATCAGGTGAACTCATCCCAACTTTATGTGCCGCCGAAACTATTTTTTTAACGTTTGCATCAATTTCATTGAGCTCGCTTTCAGTAAATATCTTCGAATAGATTAATCTGGCCCTAAACCTTTTTAAAGGATCCTGGCCTTTAACTGCAAGTAATTCATATTGATCGCGGTATAAATCATGCCTATCTGAATTTGAGTGAGATCCGATACGAACACAATTTGCATGAACTATTACGGGAATTCCCTTTTCTTTTACAATTCGTTTTGCTTTTAACATTGCATTCATCGAATTGAAAGGATCCTTTCCGTTACAATATATAACTTCCAGATTTTTAAATGAGAGGAAATTATCAGCGGCCCTTGGGTTGGCGGTTTGCTCTGCTTTCGGGACCGAAATACCAAATCCATTATCCTGAAACACGAAAATCACTGGTAATTTTTCATTACTTGCTCCATTTATAGCTTCATAAACATAACCTTCGGAGGTAGATGATTCTCCTTGTGAACTTATTGCAACACCATCGGAGTTGTAATATTTAATCGCTCGGGCTACTCCAACTGCATGTAAAGTATGGTTTCCGGTTGCCGACGAAACATTATGAATATTCCATTCTGGTTTGGCAAAATGATTCGACATATGCCGGCCACCACCTGCAACATCTGCATCTTTTGAAATCCCATTTAAAATAATTTCCTCTGCCGTCAATCCGGCTGAGATGCCTGTTAGCATATCTCTATAATAGGGGAACAGGTGATCCTTTTCTTTATCAAAAACCTGCCCGATTGCCAATTGAATTCCATCATGACCAGCATAGGGAGCATGATATGACCATCCAAGGGCTTGTTTCAAATAATTAGGTGCTTTTTCGTCAAGTTTCCGACCTAATACCATCAGGGTATACCATTTTTCTAAGGTCGCTTGATCGGTATTTTTAATGGTGAGTTTTTTATCCGATTTGGATAATTTATATTTACTTTTTTGTATCATACTAATTTCAAAGGTAATAACTCATTAATAATTAAGAATTAACGGCACAAAGATACAAAATATATTTTATTTAAATCAATTCCAAATAATAAAAACGAATTAGATTAAATCCTTATAGTTGGATGGAACCCTGTCATTAAATACATGATTTCGAGGAGTCACAAATTTGTTTCTTGCTTCGGAAATATCAATATCTACAACATTAACAGCATCTTTATCGGATACTGCCCGATCAATAATTTGTGCATCCGGATTTGTAATAAATGAATTGCCACCAAAGGTTATATTGCCTTCTGTGCCATAACGATTGGCCGTTATAATAAACATTTTATTCATAAATGCTTGTGCCGGAATACATTTTTGTGCATTTGTAGTAATCAGGTTTGAGGCATGACAAACTATATCAGCGCCTTTCATTCCAACAATCCTCCATACTTCAGGAAAAATATAATCAAAGCAAATGAGCATGGAAGTTTTACAAAAACCAATATCAAAAACAGGCAAACCGGCTTCACCCGGTTTAAAAATATCTTTCTCATTTAAGAAAAGATGTATTTTTTGATATTTACCCATATAGCCCTGGGGACCAACCAAAATACTGGTATTAAATAGCGTATCTCCATCTTTCTCATTAAATCCTGCCACAATATACTGATTCTGTTTTTTTGCAGAGGCTATGATAAATTCAACGAATTTACTTTTTGTTAATTCTTCGGCATTCGTAAATGCATCATCGCGTGATGCGAAATTATATCCTGAACTGGCCAATTCAGGCAGAACGATCAGGTCAGCTTTTTTACCTAACGGAAATAATGATTCGATCTTTTTAATGTTCGCATCAATATCGCCTAAAACCGGCTGAAATTGAATGTATCCTATTTTATTCATGCGTTTTTAATTTCTTATCATTTTAAATTCGCCATCAATTTCAAGCTTAATGATGGTTGAAGGTTTAACCTCCTTAACTGAATTTTGTTCGAGTGGAACAATGAAATCAACCCCGTTTTTAATTTCATCACTAATCTTACCAAAATGCAGAGGGGCCGGCCTTCCGGAAATATTTGCCGATGAAGATACAATTGGACGACCCAGTTTTTGTATTATTTTCTGACAGAACTCATTCCTCACTACCCGAATCGCGACCGTTTTATCCTCGGCGATAAGATTTTTTGCCAAATTTTTTGCGTTGGGAAACACGACCGTAAGCGGTGTGTCAACACTGTTAATCAGATCAGCTGCTATTTCGGGAACCACATCCATATAATCCTTTAAGCGATCAGCCGAATCTAAAAGTACGATCATTGTTTTGCTTTCAACTCTTTGTTTGAGTTTAAAAATCCGATGTACCACTTTGGCATTGGTAGCATCACATCCAATACCCCAAATTGTATCCGTTGGATAAAGTATTATTTTCCCTGCTTTGAGATTTTTTACGGTCTCCTTTATTATTTCATCCATATTTATAAACGACTTAGTAATTCTTTATGATCAATATTTAACGCACATTTAAAATGTTTTTTCGGACAACTTTTTAATCCATGAATTCCACACGGACGACAATCCAATTTCTCTTTTACTTCAACAATCACTGAGTTTTCGGAAAGAGGTGTAAATCCAAATGAGGGGACCGTTGAGCAAAATATGGCTGTTGTTGGTGCATTAACTGCAGAAGCCAGGTGTAGTGGTGCCGAATCATTTACAAAATTCATCAATGCATCTTTCATCAATGCAGCGGATTCTAGAAAGCTCAATTTCCCCGTTAAAATTAATGAATTTTTATGTCCTGATGCTTTGATGATTTGTTCACATTTACTTTTGTCCTGCTTAGCACCCAAAAAATAAATGTAAGCATCATGATCTACTTCTTTTAAAAACTCAACCCATTTACTTACGGGATATTCCTTAGTGTACCATAAAGAAGCCGGAGCTACGCAAATATATTGATGGGTTTTGTATTGTGAAGTTTTTGCAAAATCAGCCGGATTTGGATATAGTTTTATTGGATATTTTGTATCATCCGTCCATTTTTCAATTAAAGATAAATTTCGATCCGTTTCATGAAGCTGAATTCCTTCAACTCCAATCTTATGTCGAACTCGATTTGAAAAAAATAATGAAAGCGGGTTTTTATTAAACCCGCTTGTTTTTTTGGCCCTTGATAACACAGTGGTAAATCCACTCGTAAAAAATCGCTGTAAGTTGATAATCAGATCATACTTCTGATCCCGATTATGATTAATGATATCCAGTAAATGGGAATATTTTTTAGTTGATTTATCCCAAACAATTAAACTTGAAATATAAGGATGTCCAATAAAAATTGATTCTATTCCTTTTTTCAGCATAAAATCAATTTGTGCATCAGGATAAAATGAATGAAGCTTTTCGATTAATGGAGTTGCTAAAATTACATCTCCAATAGATGCCGTCTGAATAATCAGAACTTTATTGATTTTCACTTTTAGGATTTATTTTATACCGCTACGTTATATTCGCGCAATGCATCATTTAATGAAGTTTTTAAATTTGTTGATTCCTTCCTTTTTCCGATAATCAACGCACAAGGTACCTGGTATTCTCCGGCAGGAAATTTTTTAGTATAAGAACCGGGAATGACGACTGAACGTTCAGGAACAATTCCTTTCATCTCTATTGGTTCAGAGCCGGTCACATCAATGATTTTTGTCGAATTTGTGATAACCACATTTGCACCCAAAACAGCTTGTTTTTTTACCAGAACACCCTCAACGACGATTGATCTGGAACCAATAAAACAGGCATCTTCAATAATTACCGGAGCTGCCTGAACAGGTTCAAGAACACCACCAATACCCACTCCTCCGCTTAAATGCACATCTTTCCCAATTTGTGCACAAGATCCAACAGTGGCCCAGGTATCAAC
>JAHIVC010000017.1 GCA_018816945.1 Bacteroidota bacterium
AGATGTAATTATTGCTGGCACATCTGATGGCGAACTCTAGCCATTCTTTTGTTTTTCGACATATAGTAACTTCTCTCCATTGGTAAAATAGAGTTTTTTCCCATCCGGCGATAGCGTAAATTGTTGATAATATTCATTTTCCTTACAGAAGCTGGCTACTTCAGGTTTTGACCATTTTCCATCAACCATTTTCATGCAATAAATTCTATAAAACCTCTCACTATTTGGTTTTGCCGCCCAGTAAACCTCATTACCATCGGGAGTAAAAATTGCAGCACTATGCTCAAAATACTCAGAACGAGATACAATATCAGGTGCAAATAATTCCGGAACTATTCCTGGAGGTTTTTGGCCAAGGTATGGCCCTTTCAAAACAGGGAATTCTTTTGGAGTTGTTTGGCAATTTGCAATCGAAACAACCATAAGCATTACCAATAAAACTATTATTTTTTCCATTTCAAATTGTTCTTAAATTAATATAGCTTGAGTTTTCAATAGATTTAATCCAAAACATAAGAAAGAACTTATGGCTAGACAATTCTAGTTATGTCAACTAAGGCTCTATCAATTTTCAATTTATAGTAATTGCATTATCTTTAATTGATATATTCAAAGGGTTTTACCATTATACTACTTCAGTTGGCAGATTGGTTCTTTTTCTCCAGAAAAGAAATGCTAATACTATAGATATTAACGTGAGTGCTACTCCAAACTCGCCAATAAAATATCCCGTAATTAAAGAGGTACCTGTGATTGGTGTAAAGAATGACTGAATAAAACCGTTGTGGCTTGCATGGATAAACATACCAGTCCAAAGACTTCCTGACTTCAATCGAAGCCATGTGAATATGAAGCTAATCCCGGTTAGAAAAATTGTAAAGCAAAACAGGTTGAACCATAATGGAGTTGATTGATTGCCATAGATCCCATAAATAATCATCGGATAATGCCACACTGACCATACTATTCCTCTTGTAAAAGCCGCTGTGGTAAATCCGTATTCCTTCGCAACTTGTGGAATTAGAAATCCAGTCCATCCAATTTCTTCACCGAGTGCAAATATACAACCCATTGTTAAAGAAATTGCGAGAGGAACAAGCCTAGAGACAACTTTTTCAGGTAGTAAATTGCCTAATCCAAGAAGCCACACAAGACTGTACCCAATAAGACAGTAAAAAAATGGGATTAAAATGCTCCATATTTGATATTTCCATTTTCCCCAATGCCAACCAAAGCTGCCAACTTCTTTCTTGAATATAAGTACAGTTATAAGCGCTGCAACTGAAGGACTAGACATCCCACCCAAAGCATATAGCCCATGCGCTGCATTCATACTTCCATTTATTATTGCCAAAAACATAAATGGAGTGCTTATTACATAAGTTAGGACAACAAACAACCCAACACGTTGCCAGGTTCTTGGAATTTTAGCTAAAATATTCATAATACTTATTTTAAATGTTAACAACTGTTTTATAATTTTTTAATAAAATACTCACTATTAATTGTTTTTTTGGACTTATCAAATCTTATTGTTCTCTTAATTAAAACTTTAACTCATTAATAATTTTTGTTGAAACCCAGTGCATCCCATTCATAACTTCCTTTTGACTGATATAGAAAAGGTATTTTCCATCGGGAGTTACATAAGGTGCCAGATCGTGTTTGTCTGAGTTTATATAATTCCCTAAACTAATTGCCTTTGACCAGCTTCCGTCCTTGTTTTTAAAGCTTATATACAAATCTGATTTTTTGGTATCAACTCCATTTCTTGCAAAAATCAGGTAACTTTCATCTTGCGCAATATAAGGGGTAAAATCCTTGCCATCACTATTAATGTTGGCATCGAGTTTTTTAGGTTCCTGGTATTTACCACCATTATATTCAGAGATATAAATATCCTGATTGCTACTGCCACTTATTTCTGAAGTAAAATAAAGATTCCCGTTTCGGGCAAGCGAAAAAGCCCAGTGGGTTGGATGCTGGCATATTACATCATCAATAAGTTTTGGTTTCGACCATCCAAGTTTTTGTCGCTCTACAAACCAAATCCTTTCCCTCTCTACTCCACCAGTTATATCCGGGTGAAAAGAGAGGAAATAGATTCTTTTGCCATCGTATGAGAAGAAAGGATCCAATGGATCGAATCCTTCACCAAAATTTAAGATTACCGGCTCTGTCCAAATACCGTTAGCAATTTTTGAGTAATACAATTGATTTATTTCTCTGTTCATAGGCCGCCAAATAGCTTCGTTTAAATCTGGTGAGAAAATAATTGGAGTATGGTAACCCTGGGGTGAGGTCATTAGGTAAGGAGCAAACAATTCAGGTATTGATCCTGGTGTTTTTTGACCAAGATAGGCACCTTTTAAAACAGGGAAATCTTTTTGGCTGGTTTGGCAAATTGCTTGCAATATATGCAATAGTATTAGAATCAGGGTAAATGCTGCTTTTCTCATATTATGTCTATTTAATAAACTATTTCTTCTGTTTAATTCTATTCTATTTATTTTTTTTAATCATTATCTTCTTGAATTATCATCAGATTTCATTCTTTACTTAAAAAGATTTAATTAACCAATATTGATTTTATCCTTTAAATGCTAATCATTAATAACCCGAAATTTTATACAAGATGGATACTTAACAGAACGAAAAATACAATGCGTGGATTTATGAAAATCATCTTCGTTAGCATCATAAATATTAATAAAGTTTTGTGGGTTAATATCAAACAATGGAAAACATGAACTTTGAACTTGAACCATTAGTTTATGTCCTTTTTTGAAAGTATAGCAGACATCGTTGAGTTTAAATTTCACTTTTGTTATTTTTCCTGGAACAAATGGCTCAGGATTCTCAAAACCATTCCTGAACTTTCCCCGCATAACTCCCATACGAACTAATGATTGGTATTCTCCCATATGAGTTTTTTCAGAAATTCCTTTGAAATCTGGTTCATTACAAGGGTATACGTCAATAATTTTCACAAACCAGTCGGCATCAGTTCCTGTTGTCGAAACGTATAGTTCAACATCGATTTCACCAAGTAAAGTCAGATCATTTTCAAGTATTGTTGTTTCGTAACAAACAACATCTGGTCTTCGCGCTGCAAATCGTTGATCAGTTATCATAAAGTGCGAATCCCATCCATTTTCAATTTTATAGCTATGCGGAACAGGCTTTTTAGGATCGCTTATATACTCATCAAAGCTAGTTTTAGCCACTTCATTTTTCACATCCGAAAGTTTGTTGTTGTCTGAGAAATATAATGCTTTTTCGTAGGTGTTTTTTGGAGGCCACGATTGAAATTGGTGCCATTCTAACTTACCTACATCAAATGTTAGAGCTTCGGTATAATTTAATTTCCCTTTTCCCTTCAGATGGTAATTGAAAAAGGGCACTATCACTGAATCATCGTAAAATTGCCTTGTTGTTTGTTTGTTAACCAGAATCTCAGAATATCTTTCTTCGCCAAACGGGGAAGAATCCGTATGAAACCAAGGCCCCATAACTATTGTATTTTTATTATCTGGACTGTTTTTTTCAATGGTTTTATATGCATTTAGCGTTCCAAAAAGATTTTCGGCATCATACCACCCCCCAACATTCAAAACGGCTGTATTGATATTTCTGAGATATTGCCTGATGTTTCTTTCTTTCCAAAACTGATCATAGTTGCCATGAGACATCATTTCATTCCAGAATGGAAGTCTATCGTTAAAATACTTTTCATTCCAATTCTTAAGTGGTCCAACACCTAAGAAAAATGAATAGAGATCAGGTGAAGAATATTTTAAAATGCTTTCAGGTGATTCAGAGATTAGATTTGAACGAGGAACGCCATTCGTTTTAAAAAAATTAACTGCTTGTAACAAATGAAATGCCCCATTCCGGTGAAAATCATCACCAATAAACCAGTCGGTGATTGGTGCTTCAGACAAAACGGCCACCAATGCAGGATGTTTCGACAGCAAGGCCATCAGACTGTAAAATGCATGATATGAACCGCCTACCATACCAATTTTTCCATTATTGTTGGGAATATTATTTAGCAACCACTCAAAAGTATCGAAGGCATCGGTGCTTTCGTCAATATCTTTATTTGACTTCTTTTCAGGATTATAGGGTCTGACTTCAACAAATTCGCCTTCCGACATTCTTTTGCCGCGAACATCTTGAAAAACAAAGTTGTAGCCCTCTGTAACGAAAGACCACATTGGTCCAGGCAAACTTCTATAAGTATTTTTTTCGTAAGGCCCAATACCATAAGGGGATCTTACTAACAGAAAAGGAAATTTTTCTGTTGTACTTTTAGGACTATAAATAATTGTTTTCAGCTTAATTCCATCACGCATGGGAATATCAACAACTGTTTTTGTGTAATTTTTTAATGTGTAAACGAATCTTTGAGTTACAAACCAATCCTTAATTACATTAGATTTTTTGAATAATTCAATTGCAGTTTCGAAGTTGCCTGCAGTCATATAGGCTCTGCCAGCCTGATAAAATGCCCAATATGAATTTGGAAAGGATTCTGTACAAATATCAAATATTTTAAGAGACTCAATTGTTTTGTTCTCTTTTAATAGATTATTACCTAAACAAATCAGTTCATTAACATTGATTAAATAATGGGTTGTATCTGATTTAAGTTGATCCCACTTATTAATTGCTATCTCAAATCCAACATTCTGAATATCATCATACAAGGCCTTTGCAAGATTAATTTTACCGTTTTGCTGAGAAAACAAGTTCAATTTTATTGTTAGCCCAATAAGAATAAGGAATAGTAATTTTTTCATTTTGCTTTAATTTTTTGTTTTAACATTTATTATTGCTTTAACCTTAACTCTTCAATAATTTTTGCAGAGACCCAATAAATATCTGATAATTCGTTCACCTCATTATAGCGGCTAAAGAAAATGTATTTACCATCATGTGAAAGGGCCGGACAGGTTTCACTGTACTCACTATTTACACGTTTGCCTAAATTTATAGGCTTTCCCCATTGATCAGCTTTATTTTTAAAAACGACACAAATATCACTTTCGCCTAAACCATTTAAGTCGCCGTCAATCAGTGCAAAACTCTCATCGGGGGCTATAAAACAATGAAAACCGAACGGGAGTCCTACCAATTCAGGTTTAGCATATCTTCCATTTTGGAACTTAGACTTATAAATTTTACGATCATCAATATTGCTGTAATAAAGTGTTTTATTTGAGGAACAAACAGGGTAGAATGCTGGAAATGCAGCTACAACTGTATCAAGTATTCTTTGATTCACCCAACCTTGAGAAGAAATATCCACACTCCATAATCGTATTCGGTCCCATTGGTTAAACGGAGCAAAATATATTTGCTTCCCATCTGGAGTAAAAAAAGGCTCCATTTCATTAGTGAACTTGCCATTCGACAAAGAGGTCTTTTTGGGTTTAGCCCAACCATTTTTTGTTTTTTTGGTGTATATAACTGAAGCAGTATCACGCTCCTGAGTACCAACCAGCAACTCTTTTCCATTGGGAGAAAAGCTTACTCCAAATTCGAACCGTCCCTTTTCAGAGATTAGGTCTTTGGCAAATATTTTAGCCGTATCTCCCGGAGGGATTTGTCCGAAGTATTTGCCTTTCAATACTGGAAATTCATTTAGGTTGCTCTGGCAATAAGCAATTGAAACTTGCAATAAGATTGCAAATAATATCATTAATATTCGTATTTTCATTTTTTTACAAATTTTTATTTTATTATTACTTTTGAATACTTGTATATCCAAGGGTTCCCTTTGATATTATTAATATAATGATTGCCATAAGGAAATAAACAATTGTTTTTATTAAGGTAAATTCATCCTTCACGAAATCGAAAACATGAGTTTCCATTGGGAAATATCTAAATACTACGTTTGTTCCTGCATGTAGTAACATCACTGGAATAATGCTTTTCTTTGAATTGTAGTAAAGCCAAGTTAATATTATTGATAGCGGAATGCAATAAAGAATGAACCAAATAAAAGATTGGTCACCCCCATCCCAATTTCCAAGAAAGTAAAGAGGTAAATGCCAAATAGCCCAACCAAATCCAACAATTAAATGAACAACGTAGATATTGAAACGGTTCATTAATACAGGAGTAATATATCCTCGCCAACCTGGTTCTTCATTTCCGCCAGTTAGCAATGCTGTTGGTAGAATGGCAACAAAGTAAAATAACCATTTATAGCTAAAAATCAAACCTGATTTACCTCCAATAGCTAAATAAATAACATGATGCGTAACCGCAATTACAAATGGTAGAATAATAGCACCTATTATATACCATTTGTAATTAATTCTGAAATTGAATGTTTTTTTAAACCAATCTTTTAGACCTGTTTTACCATTACTGAACCTAACCATGATTATCGCTGAACCAAATGGACCAAATCCTCCTAAAAGCATTGTAATTATGGTTAAATCTTTTGGCAATAAACTATCCCCCAATATCCAAATAGTCCAACTTAAAAAATATGTAAGGATAAAATAAAACCACCAGTCGGCTTTGACCAGAAATTTTTTCATAATTTTTTTCTTTTTATTCTTAACTTTTAACTCATAACTCATAATTTAACTCATTCCTTCGGTCTTAACTCCTCAATAAATTTTGCAGACACCCAATAAGGAATAAATTTATCGCCGATATTATGAACGAAAAACATATATTTTCCATCATGCGTTACAATTGGGCAATGACCTTCACATCCAATAATATCCGTTAAACTCTTCTCTTTTGTCCAACTACCATCTTTTTTCCTGAATAAGATCTGTAATTCTTTTAAAGTTGAGATAATTAAATAGCTGCCATCAGGTGCAATAAATGGTGAATGAGCTTCTACTTCTTTCAGGTTATCTATTATTTTGGGTTCAGTATATGTGCCATTCTTGAACTCAGAACAGTATATTCTTGAGGATACAGTTCCATTTTGTCTGGCACCAAAGTATAAATTGCCATTTTTATCAACAGACGACTGCCAGTGTATCCCAGGAATAGAGTTGATTATTTCGGGTAAAGGATATGGTTCGGACCAACCTGTATTCGTTTTGTCCATTGCATAAATTAATTCTATAGGAGGCTGTCCTTGAACCAGCTGCATAGAAAGATAATAAAATGTCTTCCCATTTGGAGAAATGAATGGTACATCACTATAGTTCATGTTTGTGAGCGTATCGGGAATTGTCCATTTACCATCAATTTTTTTAGAAAACAAAAAGCTCATTGGCACCATTGATTTCCCGTAAAGTTCATTTCCATCCGGAGTAAATGCAATGGAACTATGGTAATTGTACTGAGCAGCCAGAATTCCGGGAGCAAAAGGAACTGCCTTTTTACCGGGTTTATCCTGTCCAAGATAATCGCCTTTAATTACCGGAAACTGCTGCGGACTTTTATCTGCTCCAATTGAATCAAGGTAATTAACAACGGATGTCATCCTTGATTCACTTGAAAGATTATAAGCGGTTTTTCCTGTCGTTGTTCTTATATTTTTATCTATCCCTTTTTTAATAAGCAGATCAACAATAGATTTATTGCCATTATATGCTGCAATATGAAGAGGATTCCAACCATAAATATTTGTTTTATCTGCAAGGACCCCGAATTCAATCAATTTTGCGACCAATTCAGTTGAATTGCTTTCGGCGGCAAAATGAATAAGGTTACTTTTGGCTTCGCTTTCAAAAGTGGGGTTTAATCCAAACAGCAAACATTTCTCAAAATAGTCGACACATCCCACTTTAAGAGCCGCAATTAGCAAATTTGTACCTTCTGTAGTCTTTGGATCAGGGATATTAAACCCACTTTCGATCAGATATTCTGCAACTTCAATTCTACCTCTCGACAATGCTTCAGCCATTGCCGACCAGCCAAATTGTGACTTGTAGTTAATATCAGCACCTTTTTCAATAAGCAGTTTTGTAACTTTAATTCCTGCAAACATTAGTGGGGAGTAAAAATTTCCATTTGGGAGATTAATGTCCGAACCTTTGTCTATTAAATAACTAGCAATCTCATCATTATCATATGCTGCTGCAACATGCAGAGGAGTTGACTGACGAGCATTTCTGATTGAAACAAGTTGGGGGTCTTTTTCGACAAGTTCTTTAACCTTTGTAAGGTCGCCATTGCGAATGGCATCGAATATTTCCTGGGCTTGGGTGTTGATAACAAAAATTAACAGCACAGCGAATAAAAAAAATATTTTTTGTGTTTTCATTTTTTATTAGATTTTAAAGAGATTTACTCCTTCCATCACATCAAAGCCATCGTATTGGGATAATCACCTATTTCGGAAATGCATAAAATGTTTTGGTTACAATTTTCCATCCATCCCTAAACTTGTACAGGTTCATATAATCCGTATAAATTTGCTTTTCTTTATGGTATATTTCCACAATTGCGATGGCAGCATATCCTGTAATATGCACCATAGGTATTTTGTACGTTGTGCCCGGGGTTAACCCTACAGGATTTCTTTCAAACATTGGGATAAACCTGAAAGCTTTTGATTTTGTACAAGTATCATTCAGTACGTTATAGATGTTTATATCGCACTCCGGATACCAGCCGGCTTTAATCTTATTCACATTCCCCTCGTTAAAAATTCCATCGACATATGCAGTAACGATAACATTCTTGATGGCTTCTTTCTCATTTTCCTGATTTTCTTGTGCAAGTGAGGCAATAGGTAATGCAATAACCATGATGGTCATTGTTAAAAGGTTGATTAAGTTTTTCATTTTTATAAGATTTGGTTAAAAATTAAGTATTTATTATTCTATCGATGCTCAAAAAGTACTATCAATCTGTTTTGGTTAAATAAATTAATACAAATTACCTGAATAGATTATTGAACTTCATTTTGCTTAAAACATGCAGTATCGATCCAATCTGCAATAAAATATTAGGTGTAATCATACTTATGAATTTATAGTTCCTGTTTTTCAAATTTTCGAACTATTTCTTTAATGTTTTTTGCGGAGGTCCAGAAGATATCCTCATTCCCATTCCGTGTACTGGTATAAAAAAAGTAATTGCCATCGGGAGTAATTGTTGCGCCATATTCAGACGCAGCTGAATTAATGTCATTTCCCAGATTTGTCGGTTCCGACCAGGAATTATCAGGTTTTTTACAGCTGATGTAAATATCTGATGCTCCAAATCCTCCCGGTTTGGTTGAAGAAAAGATCATTATTTTTTCATCCTGGGATAAAAAAGCGTCGAATTCACGATGTGGTGAATTAATGGGTTCGGGAAGTTTTTCGGCAGCAGTATATTGGCCATTCACATATTTTGAACAGAAAATATCATTGGTTCCCTGCCCTCCCCTTTGGGAATTAAAGTATAGATTCCCATTTTTTGTTACAATGGGAAAATAGTCCTCGAATTCGGAGATAGCTTCTTTGGCAAACAAAACGGGTTCACCCCATTTATTCCCTTCGCGTTCCGAAATCCAAAAATCGTGATTCATAAACGCCCTGCCTTCAAGGTGCCGAACCTTACCAGAACAGTATATCATCGAATTTCCATCGGAAGTAATAAATGGATCTATATCATCATTTGTGCCGGAGAAGTTGACTGGTTCAGGTTTTGTCCACTCGTTATCAATCAACTTGGTAACCATAAGCATCGTATTTGTTCCGGGTATACCCCGTCGTGAAAAGTAGAATTCCGTCCCATCACTGTTAAATACTGCATTTAATTCCCCATATTCGGTCGAGACAAATCCCGGAGCGAAAACCTGGCTCTTATCCCCAAGTTGAGTCTGGCCAAGATAAGAACCTTTTAAAACCGGAAAATCTGTTTGATTGGTTTGGCAAAAGGCAGACATATTTTGCATTAGCACTGCAATAAGTAAAAACAATAATTTTTTAATCTTTTTTTTCATTTGTAAAACTATTTATAACAACCTGATAATGTATGATTTTAATTGTAACACCACATCATTTTCCCTTTTCTAAATGTTTCTCAAAAAATGCCTCTGCAGTCTTAAAAACTTCGATTTTTAATTTCAAATCATTCATAATATTATGGCCTGCATTCTCGAACCTAAGATATTCAACCTCCGTTCCATTCTTTTTGAGCTGCGAAACAAAGTCATCCACTTCATTGATTGGGTTTCCACGGTCTCTGGCACCATTGACAATCATTAATGGATATACCAAATTTGCGGCATGGAATAAGGGGGAAGTATTCACAAACTGAATACTGTCCTTTACCGGATCGCCAAATATTTCCTGATAGTTTTTAGGAATGGATTTGTAATAAGGGAATAGATTTACATTTCCGCTCACGCTGATCCCGCAGGCGAACAGATCAGGAGTAAATGTAAGTCCGGCGAGTGCATTGTAGCCACCTGAACTATATCCATAAATCGCAATTCTCTCTTTGTCGGCAATTCCTTCTTTGATCAGCCAGTTTACGCCATCAATGATATCATCCTGCATCTTTAGGCCCCATTGCTTATAGCCCATTTTCTCAAAATCGCTTCCATATCCTTTTGAACCCCTGTAATTGATCTGCATTACAACATAACCCAGATTAGCATAAAACTGGTTTACATCATTGTATCCCGGGATATCCCTCAGGTGAGGACCACCATGAGCATTTATGATCACAGGTGCTCTCTTGAGTTTTAAGCCGGACGGAACCGTAAGATAGCCGTTCATTGTCAATCCGTCTCTTGAAGTAAAACTGATATTTCTTACTTCAGCGATGTTCTTTTCAGGCAACCAATTGCTCAGCCTCCAGACAAGCTCTGCCTTTTTTGCCGGATAATCAAAATAATAATAGGCACCCTTTAAGCCCCCACTGCTAATTCTGAATAAAATTTTATTATAATCGTTTGAATAGGAAATCATTTTATATTCATAATCTCCCAAAATTCGTTTTATGGCATCAAACCTTTTTTGGGTTTCATTATCAAAAAAGACCAGCTCGTATTTTTCGCTATAATAATTAGCATAAAGCGGTTTTTTGAATTCCCATGAATAATTGAGTTGTGCAGTTTCAGAAATTACATCATTACTTTCCTCTAAACTCCAGATATCGTATTGCGGGTTTTCGCAAACTACACTTACTTCTTTCATCAGCTCAAGATTATATTCAAGGATGGCCATTCGCTCTCTTCCAATATTTGAATAAGCATAAATTGACTTGTTATCAGCCGAAAAGTCTAAAGGATAAAAGGACTCATTTAAGGTTGTTGGAATAGCCAGATCAAATTTATTTTTGTCTGCATTAAACTTCATGATACCCATTTGTGTTCTTGCTATTCTGATTTTTCCATCATTATCTGCAAAATACATCTTCAACCCACCTTCATCCTGGAAGGTTAGCTCTAGGCTACCGGTTAATACATTCAGACGATAGATATCTGTTGCTCTTGGATCTCTTTTATTGGAAGCAATTAATATTTCATTTTCGGTTCCGGAATGAATCGTGATGATTGAAGAATTTGAATTAGCGAAATCAGTCAGACATTTCACAACATTTTTTGAAATATCGGCCATAAAAACTTTGTATCTTCTGTTCCCTAAACTGTCCTTACAAAAAACCAGTTGATCATCATTTATCCAATAATATGGTCTTTTACTGAACCCGTTGATGGCAGGAAAATTTGACACAGAATCGGATGTAACCGATAAAAGATTACCATTTTCAATGGTCTGTACAACAAGATTATGACGATTTTCTTCATGCGTGATATATGCCAGCATCTTGCCGTTTGGAGATAGGGTGAAATCTGACTTTAATTCCTGTTTAAAAAATAATTCGGCAGGGATGTGCTTGCCATCAGCCAATTTTACTTTACCGACTTGGGCTAAAGATAATTGAGAACACAGGATTAAAAGAAATCCAATGATGATCATTTTTAGATTATTCCTTTTCATTGATTTAATTTTAAGAAGATTTTATATGATAAATAATTTGGATAATCAGTCCTATTTTACTGGTAGGATTGTCTTTCGATAATAAATTGCAGGAATTCGATTTCATAGAATATTTATTTATAAATGACTTAGAAAAAAATATTTATAATATAATGATGCACAATCTTAGTACCATATTTTTTTTTGATATTGTAAATCAATAAGATGACCTTAAAATCCTTCAGATATTTTAAATTAATTGTACGATAATGATTCACTAGATGAATGATATTGAACACTTTTGGTCACTATAACATTAGTTTAAATATTGATTTCAGATTTATTACATAAATTATCATTTTTGATAAAAAACACATACAAATTCTTGTCACTTCTGTGCAAATGAAAAATGCATCTGAACAATGACCCATCGCCCATCTCTCTTTTCCAGAACGCCTGTCCAACGGGCATTCATCCAGCTTGCCGGTTGTCCCTTCCATTCGTTCACATCATCAAGGACACAATAGTACCAGGCAACTGTACCAGACTGAGAAACAGATATCTTCAAATCCCTGATTTCATAACTGATTGCTTTAAAATCTGGGCTGCCCCAAAACGTTTCTGCTTTTTTAAACTCGTTAAATCCTAGGGTAATTCTCACACCAGGACCAACTTCCAAATAATTTGAATCATTTGCAATGATGCCATAGAGCAATTCAAAATCTTTATCCTTTGCCCAACCAATGGCTCCATGAATGGCTTTTTCAATTAGCCCAATTTCGGCTGATTTGTTGATTTCAACAGTGGGTGTTAAATTATTGCAGGAATAAGCAAAAAGCATCACAAGCAATAAGCTGATCAGCATATTTTTTTCAACTTTCATTTTATAATTTTTTTATAATTTTTCTAAAAATAGAATGAATGTAGTTTCTGAAAATTAATAATCTATCAATGACAAAAAGAGCTATATCAATGACAGTTAAATAATTAATTTTGTAAAAAACCTAATTTCCACCCCGTTCATGCGTGATAAATTGCATTTTATAGGTCCATTCTTGTATTTTGGAAATAATATTGAAATTGATGAAATAAATAACCTTAAGAAATAATACATTTGTCTAAATAATCATGATTATAGATGAAAACTAAAAGGTTCGGTATACTTCATTTTTCTAATTATAAATACATATACTATCATGCGTTATACTGGACATTAAATGTTTTATTTTTTACCCTGATATTTTGGTCAAATAATAATTACACAGATTTTCTGGACATGCTGCATGAGAATGCTGCCTTTCTGCCAGGTGGAATGCTTTTTACCTATTTTAGTGTCAACTACCTGATTCCCAAATATTTTTTCAAGAATAAAATCAGAAGCTATATTTTCCTGCAACTATTGGTATTACTTGTCTATCCGTTTTTCTCAAATGCCATCGTAACTTTTTATGTGTCACCCATTATTCATGACACACATACTTCTTACAATTTTTATAATGAATTCCTGTCAATTTTGTTAATCCTTATATTCGACATTGTTCCTTTAGCAGGAGTAAAATTTTTAAAACAACTTAGGATTACAGCAGTCCAGAGTGAAATGAATAAAAATGAAAAACTAGAGACTGAACTTAAGCTTCGTGAAGCAGAACTTAAACTTCTCAAGGGTCAGATTCATCCTCACTTTTTATTTAATACATTGAATAATTTATATTCTCTTTCCATTCAAAAATCTGAAAAAACATCTGAAGTTATCATTAAAGTAGCTGATTTGTTAAATTATATTATTTATGATTGCAGGAGCGAGAGGGTATCATTGGAAAAGGAATTGGAATTTATCAATAGTTATATTGAACTCGAAAAATTAAGATATGATGAAAGTTTAAAATTAAATGTATCCATCTCTGGAGATTTTCATGGTAAATTCATAGCACCCATGATCCTGCATTCCTTTATAGAGAATAGCTTTAAACATGGTGCCAGCAAAACCACCGGTAACACCTGGATTGATATATCTATGAAAGTTGATGGAAGAAATCTTAATTTTAAGGTAAAAAACAGTAAGCCAAACGAAGCAGAACTATCTAATTCAGGAATTGGCATTGAAAATACAAAGAAAAGGCTCGAACTTATCTATCCTGAAAGACATCTTTTGGTAATAGAAGAAAGAATTGACAGTTATAGTGTTACACTTGAAATTCAACTATAATATCCATGAAAACTAAATGCATTATTGTTGATGATGAACCCCTTGCTATCAAATTAATAAAATCACATGTCTCTAAATTTGATTTTATTGAGGTAGTGGGCGAATGCAAATCAGCCATACAAGCGATTGACGTTTTAAGAACTGTAAATATCGATCTGATGTTTCTCGATATTAATATGCCCAAAATAACCGGTTTGGAATTTCTTAAATCACTGCCGCATCCACCTTATGTTATCATAACTACGGCATATCGGGAGTATGCACTTGAAGGCTTTGATCTCAATGTTGTCGATTACCTCTTAAAACCAATCTCATTCGAAAGATTTTTAAAAGCGATCAATAAATACTGCGAACGTCTGGCTAAAAATATCAATCTAGAAACAACAGTATCTGACTCTGAAATTAAAAAGACTTTTATTTATGTTCAGGATGGAAAAACGATTCATAAAATCAATTTGGATGACATCCTGTATTTTGAAGGATATGGCGAATATGTAAAGATTCATACGATTCAGAAGACTTATCTTTCGAAAGAAACGATGCATGAATATGAATCGAATTTACATATAAACCATTTTATCCGGACACATAAATCCTACATAGCTTCTATCAATAAAATCAATGCATTCACTTCTACAACAATCCTAATACAAGATAAGGAAATACCTATTGGCAGGTCCTATAAAGAGAGTGTCAACCAAACTATAGCATATTCGAAGAAATAAACGATAAAAGTATATTTGGTTTCCTAAATAAACGACTACAAATCATGCTTCTCAAATAGTCGCATAGGTCGCGCTAAACTTTTCTGATTGCCCCTTCACAAATTAGCTATCTCACCTTAATGTTTTTAATCATTCCGGTTTCGGTATCAAATTCAATTTCTGATTTTAATGATGGGCTTTGCACAACAATTCCAAACTGGTTGATCAACTTTTGAGTTTCATGAATAATTTCACCGTTATATAAGAGTTGAATATTAGTTTGCTCAGGGATACAGTAATAGAAGCCGCTTATATCGCTTGCTTCAACTGTAGTAACAGCTTGTACAAACCGATCGATTGCAGATGAATTTTGCTGGGGAATGATTTTTATTTGCACTCCGGTACCTCGAGATGGACCACTTATAAATCCCTCCTTTTCAGAAAAATTAAAAACCATTTGGTTACCAGTAGCATTCTTTTGAGGCAAATAAACAAATGATTTTAAAATCAGTTCCTTTTTAGTTCTGCCTATAAAAAGTGAAAGGTATTCTGCTTCCATTTTTTTCAATTCGGTATCCATATAGACCATACTTCCGGCATAATTTGTTTCCTGATAGCCTGTCAACAACAAAAATCGGTTTTCACGAAGTTTAGCTATAAATTCAGATGTTTCTTTTGCTTTTTGCTCCAGGTTTTTCTCAAGCCAAGTGGTATTGTAAAAATATTGCTCAAATGAAGCTGTATCTATACTTATTCTTCTGACTATCGTATCAATATGCTGATAAAAATTGTGATCGGCGAAATAATTAAATAAAGATTTCTCGTTGTTAGAATCCAGATTTACATTCACTTGTTCATAATTTACCTGCCCTACTGTATTCGACAAATTCACCCCTTTAATAATCCCTGATTTTGTTAAACTTAAGTTAAATGATTTATCTTCCTTCGATTTTTTATCGATATATACAAAAAATGATTGTTCGGGATCAGGTTGAGTGAAGGTACTTATTCGCACTTCCTTGATTTCATAATGAGAACTTTGTTCCTGAATTACCTTACCAAGGCCCAGATATTTTTCAGCATATTCATGCAACGGACCGGGAATATTTTCCCTCAATTCAACAATTACATCAACCTTTAATAGTGTTCTCGGAAGTGAGTAAAACAGTCCATCCTTAGTATTCAAAGTATTTGAAGTTCCAATGCGGTGAACTTTTATTTGAGCAAATGCCTGAATAAAAAATAACTGAATAATGACGAATAAAAAAACATACTTGTATCTCATAACTTAATTTTTAAGTCAAATTTGAATACCAAAATACGAATTTTGAACCTATCTTAAGAATAATAATTCCCGATATTTTGGCAAGGGCCATAATTCGTCATCCACCAGAAGTTCAAGTTTATCAACATGATCTCTGATTTCATCAAAATAAGGAACAACCTTTTCATTATAAGCTTTGGCTTTTAATTCAAAATCTTCTATTCTATTGGCAATTTTTCTTTCCTCCAGCATTTCATCGGTTTTCATCTTAACCTGAGATATATGCTCCGAAATATCTTTAATCGTTTGAATTTGATTTCTTGATAATCCAACATAAGTTTTTTCATCTAAAACCTGCTTCAATCCTAAGGTATTCTCAATTAAAGTATTTTGATATCTGATGGCAATCGGGATGATATGATTTTTTGCCAAATCACCCATAACCCTTGATTCTATCTGAATCTTCTTAGTGTAATTTTCAAGATTGATCTGATATCTGGCCTCAAGTTCTTTTGCCGTTAAAATATTATTTCGCTCGAATAAATCGATCGTTTCCTTCGAGATGTATGCTTTCAGAGCAGGAGGAGTTGAAGTGATATTTGCAAGGCCCCTCTTTTTGGCTTCAGCAATCCATTCATCACTATAGTTATTTCCTTCGAATCTTATCTTCTTCGAATCGATGATATATTGTTTGATCACTTTTAAAATAGCATCGTTTCGCTTATATTTTTTCTTGATCAGGGCATCTACTTCATTCTTGAATTTTTTGAGTTGATCAGCCACCATCAGATTTAGAACAATCATTGGTTTGGCACAAGTTGCTGAAGAGCCCACGGCCCTGAATTCAAATTTATTGCCTGTAAATGCAAATGGAGAAGTACGATTCCGATCGGTATTATCCAGAAAAATTTCAGGGATTTTGGGTATAAATATATTATGATCTGAGGCAGTTGCTTTAGTAATTCCACCTGTCTTTTCAATTTCGTCGAGTGTTTTGGATAACTGCTCACCAATAAATGCTGAAATAATCGCAGGTGGAGCTTCATGCCCTCCTAATCGGTGATCGTTACCAGCAGCTGCAATACTTGCCCTTAATAAATCAGGGTTATTGCTGATGGCCTTTAAAACTGTCACAAAAAATGCGATAAAACGTAATTTCGCTTTCGGTGTTTTTCCCGGAGACAATAAATTTTCACCGGTATCAGTCGCCATCGACCAGTTATTATGCTTACCCGATCCGTTAACCCCGGCAAATGGTTTTTCGTGCAATAATACAACCAAGTCATGATGCCTTGCAATTCGCTGCATTAGGTGCATCAACATTTGATTGTGATCAACTGCAAGGTTTACTTCTTCGAAAACAGGTGCGCACTCAAATTGGTTCGGTGCAACTTCATTATGCCTGGTTTTTAAAGGAATACCTAATTTATAAGATTCAATTTCAACATCTTTCATGAACTCCAGCGCACGTTCCTGAATGGTACCAAAGTAGTGATCTGATAGCTGCTGATCCTTTGCCGATGCATGTCCGAAAACCGTTCTACCGGTTAATGCTAAATCAGGTCGGGCAGCATGTAAGGCTGAATCAACCAAAAAATACTCCTGCTCAATACCAAGTGTGGGGGTCACTTTTTTAACTTCATTTCCAAAAAGTTTACAAAAATCAACAGCTGATTTTCCAATAACGTTTAGCGATTTCAGCAACGGGGTCTTAAAATCAAGCGCTTCACCTGTATATGAAACAAAAATAGTAGGAATGCATAAAGTATCATCTATAATAAATGCCGGTGATGAAGGATCCCAGGCTGTATAGCCCCTGGCCTCAAAAGTACTTCTTATTCCTCCACTCGGGAAAGAAGAAGCATCGGGCTCCTGCTGAATCAACTCAGATCCGTTGAAACGTTCAATTGCTCTTCCTTCTTCAATCGGATGCATAAATGAATCATGCTTTTCAGCAGTAGAACCGGTTAACGGGTGAAACCAATGGGTATAATGAGATGCACCATGACTAATTGCCCATGCCTTCATCGATGCGGCAATTTGATCAGCCATTTTACGATCAATTTTTTCATTGCTTTCAATGGCATTAATAATATTAGCAAAAGCGTCAACAGGTAAAAATTCGCGCATCGCCCTTTTGTTAAAGGTCGATGTCCCATAATATTCCGACAATTTCCCTGTAGGTGGAGTTGACTTTTTAGCAGTTCTAGTGTTGATAAAATCAAGTGCTTTAAAACGTAAATTGTTCATTAGATTAGTATTTTTTCTTGTTCGACATGATAAATAAACCCGTAAAAGTAAGCATTCCGTTCAGAATAAGTAATTCAAAACCAAAACGATAACCATTAAACCATTGAATGGAGTTTTCGCTTACAATATAACAAATAATTGGCGACAGAATGGCAATCAGAGGAACCCATCTATCTTTCAGTGTTCGTTGTGTAAATAAGCCAAAGGTGAACAATCCGAGCAACGGACCATAGGTATAACCAGCTATGGTAAATAATTTTGAAATGACGGCCTCGTTATTTATGGCACTAAAAGCAACAATCACGAGAATAAGGAGAGCTGCCATTGATAAATGGACTATTTTCCTGAGTCTGATCTTTTTTGCTTCATCATATGGAAGCTTATCAAGTCGAAGTAAATCAATACTAAATGACGTTGTTAGTGCAGTAAGTGCCCCATCGGCACTGGAATATGCCGCTGAAATTATGCCAATTATAAATACAATTCCGGCAACAGCACCAAGATGCTGAAGCACAATGGTAGGGAATAAATTATCGGTTAATGCAGGAATAGTAATTCCTTTTGATCCTGCATAAATAAATAGAGCAGCCCCTAAAAACAGGAACATCAAATTAACAAAAACCAGGACGATACTCAATGTGATCATGTTTTTCTGGGCATCGGGCAATTTTTTACAGCTCAGGTTTTTCTGCATCATATCTTGATCGAGTCCGGTCATGACAATGGCTATAAATGCACCGCTAAAAAATTGTTTAATGAAGTTTTTTGGATCCTGCCAATCGGTATAAACAATGCGGGAATAATCCGAATCGAATACTTTTCCGATAATTTCAGAAAAACTTAAGCCCAAACCCTGAACTATGATCACCAATGAAAAAACCACTGCTCCCAACATGAAAGTGGTTTGAAGGGTATCGGTCCAAACAATCGTTTTTATTCCACCTTTAAAAGTATACAGCAAAATTAGCAGCATAAATATGACGGATGTCAGGGCAAATGGTACATGATAATTATCGAATACGAATATTTGTAACACATTGATGACCAAAAACATTCTGAAAGATGCACCTATAATTCTGGAAATTAAAAAATAAAATGCCCCGGTTTTATGCGACCAAAACCCTAAACGCTGCTCCAGATAAGAATAAATGGAAGTCAACCTTAACCGATAGTACATGGGTAATAAAATCGTGGCAATGGCAATGTATCCCAATACATAACCAAATACAACCATCATATACGAGAATTGGGTATCGCCAACCCAACCCGGAACTGATATAAAAGTTACTCCCGACAAGGAAGCACCCACCATTCCATAGGCGACAACAAACCAGGGAGATTTTCGATTGCCTACAAAGAAAGATTCATTATTTGATTTCCTGGAAGTAAACCATGATATAACAAACAGCAAAAAAGTGTAAGTTAAAAAGCTGTATAAAATTAGTTGAGGATTCAAGATGAATGATTATTTATTATTGATGAATGTTTATTTATTATTAAATCTGTAAAATTTGATAAAGATACGCATATAGCATCTACACCGATTTCATCATTTTTTTTATGTTTTGCTGAAACGAATACCGTTCTCATTCCTGCATTTTTTCCAAATTCAATATCCGAAATTGAATCGCCTACCATTATTGATTTTGAAAAATCAATTTCAGGGAATTCACCCTTAGCTTTCAAGGCCATCCCAATTTGTGGTTTACGATCGGGATGATTAGTTTCATTTAATTCCGGACAAAAAAATACCTGATCAATTTTGCCTCCTGCTTTTTCAATTTCATTCAACATAAATGTATGAATTATCTGCAGATCACTCAAGTTAATCAATCCTTTACCAACACCTTGCTGGTTTGTTACAATGAAAATTCTGCCAAATAATTTCGTCAATTTTTCAAGAGATTCTGGCACTTTTTCCAGAAAAACAAATTCAGCAATTGATTTAACATAATCATCTTTAATCCGACGATTAATCACCCCATCCCTATCCAAAAATAAGGTCCAGCTTTTATCGATATGGTAATTTACTAAATTCATTTGCTGCTCTTTTACAATCAATACTTGTTGCCAGATCTAAAAATGTTGAATAGCATCTGTATCCGTAAAATGGATCAGATTTATAATTTTCCTCCAAAAATTCTTTTTCAAATGAAAACACTTCCGGTGTATTTTTATTCATAAAATATGCTGATTTTATGCAATAGAAACCACCATTCATAAAATCATCACTAAATGGATCCTCGTTATCTGAAAACCCTGTTACACGATTTTGCTCATTAACCACCACTGATCCCAATCGGGTTGTGCTATCAATAAATCTTGTGGCTATGCAAATAGCAGCTTCTCTTATTCTTCTGAAATCTTCAAATCTTGTCAAATTAACATCGAAAAACAGATCACCGCTCAACGCAAAAACTGTATGACCCATCACGCTTTCAAATGCCTTCTTTAAGGCACCTCCTGTTCCAAGTAAATGCGAATTCTCACAATATTCAATCTGAATGGATTTATAATTATTGCCAAAAAATTCATGAATCATTTCCTTATCATCACCAACAGCTATTATTACATGGTTTACCCCATAAAAGTCAAGATAATTCAACTGATACTCCAATAGATATTTATCATTGAACCTCAGCATTGAAACCGGAAGTTCTTTGCCCCCCAAGGTCTGATACCTCCCGCTGGTTAAAATAATGGCTTCTTTTATCATCTTGGGAACATTTCAGATTCAATGATCTCACAAATAATATGGCCCACCAAAATATGCGCTTCCTGAATTCGAGGAGTATCGGTCGATGGAACATTAATTAAACAGTCGGAAACCATCTTTAATTTACCTCCACTTTCACCGGTCAAACCAATTGTTTTCATCCCTATACTTTTTGCCATCTGCATTGCCCTGATAATATTTGCCGAATTTCCGGATGTAGAAATTCCTATCAGCACATCTTTCGGTTTACCTTTTGCCTTGATTAATCTTGCATAGATTTCATCGTACGAATAATCATTTGCAACTGCTGTCAGATAAGATGTATTCACATGCAGTGCTTCAGCATCAAGTGGATCACGATCATAATAAAACTTACCACTCAATTCGGCTGCCAAATGTTGCGCATCAGCAGCACTTCCGCCATTACCACAAAACAAAATCTTACCACCGTTCCTTAACGAATTCACACAAAGATCGGCTGAAATTTGAATATTCCTTAGTAGTTCAGGAGACTCTAAAAGTGTTTTTTTTATGAATATTGACTCCAATATTGCCTCTTTTATCTTCATAAATTCAAAATTTAAAATACGCTAAAACAGTATAAAATTGACTTGCTAGGCTAAATTGCAGCCTTACGGATTTCTCGGCAAATATAATGTATTAAAAAAGAAACTCAGAAAGCCTGATCTTCAAATATCAATACCATTATCTTATTATTTTTCAGGAAAAAGATTGTATCTTTTATTTTTTATTAATCTCTTGCTGAAGCAATTCGATCACCTCGATCATTTTCCCCCAGGAATATTTTTTCTTTTCGTATTTAATATTATTAATAAAGGCAGATGAAGGATCATTTTCGTAAAATAATTTTATCGCATTTGCAATCTCTTTATGATCGACATCAACAACATAACCCACTTTTTCGTGAGGTACAATTTCTGCCAAGCCTCCAACATTCGTCACAATCATAGGTTTATCAAAATGATAGGCAACTTGTGTAACTCCACTTTGTGTTGCGGTTTTGTATGGTTGTACCACAATATCGGCAGCACAAAAGAAATTTACCACCTCTGTATTCGGAATAAAATCATTGTGCATGATTACTTTATCTTTGATGTCTAATTGTTCGATCAAATCAAAATAAGGTTTTGAATCACTATAAAACTCACCTGCAACGATCAATTTAATGTTCTGTGCCTTAACCCAATCTTCGGCCATTGCCATCAGTACTAAATCCAAACCTTTATATTGACGGATGAAGCCAAAAAATAGAATATACCTATAGTCTTCCGACAGTTTAAGCTTGGCAAGTGCTTCTTTCTTTGGGATCTGATCTCCGAAATTATCGTACAAAGGATGGAGCGTGTATTTTTTTGGTTTTGCCTGATCAAAGGTTTCCAATTCTGCCAAAACAGATCTTGACATTGTTACGAAAGCATCTACATTTTTCACAAAATAATTTGCCAAAAATCGATCACCAAAATGCTTTTCGTGCGGAACAATATTATCAACAATGGCTACAACCTTAGTAATATTGTTTTTCCTGATGATCCGGGCGATTGTTCCAAGGCAGGGTGCCATAAATGGAATCCAGAAACGTATGACCACTAAATCAGGCTTTAATTTTTTTATTTTTCTTCCAATTTTAATCCAGTTAAACGGATTTATGGAGTTAATACTGACATTGATTTTCAGGTTTTCGGGTGCAGCTTCATCGGAATATTGCGTCTTACCCGGGAAAAGGATAGAAGGGTATTGTAATTTAAATGTTTCGATTTGAACATCGAAACCAAGATCAACAAATTCTTTCGCAAGCCGTTCGTTAAAAGTAGCAATCCCACCTCCCCTTAGAGGATAAGCAGAACCAATAATAATAACACTTCTTTGCTTAGTCATGAGCTTTATTTAGTCGACCCCGAGTTTTTTCTCAATCTGATATTTATTACGTTCAGAAGAATTACGGGAAATCATTTCGGCCAAAAACCCGGTCATAAACAATTGGGTCCCTAAAATCATTGCCAGAATGCCAAAGTAAAAAATTGGCCTGTCTGTCATCAAATATCCCTGCATAAATATCTTTGCATATGCCAAATAACCGGCAATCCCTAATCCGATCAAAAAAAGAATTGCACCTAATGATCCAAATAAATGCATTGGACGTTTACCAAACCTTGACACAAAACTGATTGAAATCAAATCCAAAAAGCCTCTCCTGTATCGTTCGAAACCGAACTTGGAATTGCCGTGTTGCCTTTTTTGATGCGAAACAATCTTTTCAGTAATCTTTGAAAAACCTGCCCATTTTGCTATGACCGGCACAAAACGATGCATTTCACCGTAAATTTCAATATTTTTTACAACTGCTTTTTTATAAGCTTTCAACCCGCAATTAAAATCGTGTAGCTTGATACCGGTAATACTCCTATTTATAGAATTGTAAACTTTCGATGGCCAACGTTTCGAAATTGGATCGTGGCGTTTTTGCTTCCATCCCGAAACCAAATCATAATCATCTTTTATGATAAGGTCATACAGTGCCGGAATTTCTTCGGGACTATCCTGAAGGTCGGCGTCCATCGTAATTACGACATTGCCTGTAACCACTTCAAAACCTGAATTCAAAGCTGCCGACTTTCCATAATTCCGTCGAAACTTAATCCCTTTATTCAATTCATTTTCGGCACAAAGTTTTTCAACAATGGACCAGGATGAATCAGTGCTTCCATCATCTATCCATACAATTTCATAGCTAAAGTTATGCGCCAACATAACTTTAGCTATCCAATCACTCAAATCCTGAATTGATTCCTCTTCATTTAAAAAAGGAACGACAATTGAAATATCCATCAAACAAATTTTAATCTAGTTTGCTTCTTTTTTAATAAAGATTGAAGTTACTAACGAAATAATCGTTACAGCAATGGTATTGAATATCAATGCCATAATTGAAACCATAAGTGGTGTTGTAAACTTTGCCGATATTGACAATGCGTCCTCAATTTGTTGATCCGTCAAATCACCTCTATTTATCATTGATTGTTCCGAAGTTTCCAATATTTTTGCGATAATAGTCGGGTCAAAAAACTTCATAAATGCATATGCATAAACTGCAGCAATTAATGCAGCGAAAAAACCAACCGTAAAACCCACGGAAAAGGATTTTCCATAGCTAATTAATCCTTCAGAATGAGCATCACGATAAACCTTTTGACCCCAAATGATTCCTCCAATGAAGATCAGATATGCAACGTATTTAATTTTACTATCATAAGCAGTATCCATCACATAAAATATGAGATCGATAACGATAAGCAAAGCCGCTGTAATGAGTGCATAATTTAAAGCAACTTTAAATGATGATTTTTGGTTTTCTTCCATGATAATTGAGTTTATAGGGTTATGATATGCAAACATACTAAATTATAAGAAAACTTAAAAACATAAAAAAAACATTGTAGGTGTCTAACATATTTGTAATTTTGCGGCAGGGTAAGTCTTATACGACCAGCTCCTGTTGAACTCCCCCAGGTTCGGAAGAAAGCAAGGGTAGACGGTTGTAGCGGTGCGATGTAAGTAGCTTACCCTTTTTTTGTTACTATGTACGATTAATATTTTTCGATCATGTTACTCAAAATACATCCTGATAATCCGAACCCTCGCCATATTCAAACAGTACTCGATTGTTTAAATGATGGAGGAATAATCATATACCCAACCGATACTGTGTATGGAATTGGATGTGACATTTACAAAACAAAGGCTGTTGAAAAAATTGCATTGATTAAAGGAATAAAAAAAGAAAAAGCCAATTTCTCGTTTATCTGCTCAAATTTAAGCCACATCTCCGATTTTACCCGTCCGATAAACAATGAAGTTTATAAATTGATGAAAAGGAACCTCCCTGGCCCTTTTACATTCATCTTAGAGGCTAACAATAAGGTTCCTAAATTGTTCCAAAGCAAAAAGAAAACAGTGGGTATCAGGGTTCCTGACAATAATATAATTCATGAAATCGTTCAGAAATTAGGGAACCCTATTATGTCTTCTTCAGTTTATGACGAGGATGAAATAATAGAATACGCAACCGATCCTGAATTGATCCATGAAAAGTATGGGCATTTAGTTGACATTGTAATTGACGGTGGGTATGGCGACAACTTACCCTCTACCATTGTAGATTGCACACAGGATCAGATCACCGTCATCAGAGAAGGAAAAGGAATACTTCAATAATTAATTAACATAAAAGTATTGTTTTTAAAAATTATTTTATACTTTTGCACCTCCAAAAAAGGGAAATGATTAGCTAGCTCAGTCGGTAGAGCATTTGACTTTTAATCAAAGGGTCCCGGGTTCGAATCCCGGGCTGATCACGGAAGACTGTCTGTTCAGACAGTCTTTTTTTTCTTTTTTACTGAAAAATTCATCGATTCATTAATATTGAAACGGAGGTAGAGCATCCCGACTTATTGTCGGGAGGGTCCCGGGTTCGAATCCCGGGCTGATCACGGAAGACTGTCTGTTCAGGCAGTCTTTTTTTGTTTCTTTTTTACTAAAAAATTCATCGATTCTTCAAAATAGCAACGAAGGTAGAGCATCCCGAAGAACCGGGACAAACGAATTAAGAAGTGAACTTTGATGTATCTATACAGATATATTATTCTCAGCTCACAAACAACCAAAATTTTATGGCAGCTTTATAGGGTCTGGTTCAGCTTAATCATCACAATACCCAATGTATGTTTTGTACGGAAGCGAACAAAATTCCGTACAAACCGAACAATGAATTTTTAAAATTCAATAAAGACAAATCAGCTAACTAGCAAGAGGTTAAGAGGATTGGATTTGTGGTATAAAAATTGACAAAATTAAAATTTCAAAAAAACCATAAATGAGATTTATGAAGGATCATGTTCATGTTATTAATTCATTAACCCAATATTAACCATGTATTAACATAGGCTTATCCGGTAAGAATATACCTTTATTGCATCAAAATATTATACATAACGTGTAACAATTCGAATAAAAAAAAGTACTTATTCATTGAAATAAAAACCTATCAATAAACCTAGTTAAAACATTAAAATCTAATTTATGAAAATTTCATTCCTAACATTTATCTTTCTAAGTTCTTTTACAATAGTAATTGCACAAAATGAATCACTACAGCCTGATACGCTTCGTAAAGATGCCTTGAATGTTTATATGCAAGCCAGTGATTATATACGTAAAGAAATTCCTTTTGTAAATTACGTGAGGGATATTAAAGACGCAAAAGTATATATTATATCTAGTTCTCAGCGAACCGGATCAGGAGGTAACGAGTTTATGTACTTTTTGAATGGACAGCATGAGTTTACCGGAATGAACGACACGATTTCATTTGTCAGTTCTTCTGATGATACCCAAGATCAAATACGGGAGGGGCAGGTGAAAGTATTAAAAATGGGGTTAATGCGATATATAGCCAAAACACCCTTGGCCAAACATGTCAATATCAAATTTTCTCAACCTTTATCTGAGGAAGTTTCTACTGATAAATGGGACAGTTGGGTATTCAGAACCAGATTCAATGGTTTTTTCCAAGGACAGAAAACCTACAAATCAAGTAATATCAATGGCTCTTTTTCTGCTAATCGAGTTACGGATAACTGGAAGATGAATTATAATCTAGGTATTAACCAAGGTACAGATAAATTTGAGATTGAGGATGAAATAATTAAAAGTGTCAATAAATCAAAATATTTCAATGCTCTTATAGTTAAAAGCATAAATGAACATTGGTCATACGGAGCTACTGCCAGAATAAGCTCTTCAACTTACAGCAATCGGAAATTTAGTGCAGAATTCCTCCCAAGTATCGAATATGATATATTTCCTTACTCTGAATCAACACGTCGTCAGCTAAGATTGTTATACTCAATAGGTGCCTATTCATACCAGTATACCGATACTACAATCTATAATAAAACCGAAGAAAGTAAATTGGGACAACAGCTTTGTGCAGCTTATGAAGTTGTCCAGAAATGGGGTTCAATGGAATTAAATATGAGATGGAGAAATTATTTTTCCGATTGGAAATTAAATAATCTATCGTTGGAAGGATATGTTAATTTCAGAATAACAAAGGGCCTAACATTCAATTTGGGCGGTGTTTACGAACTGATTCATGATCAGTTATCACTGGTAAAAGGTGGGGCCACATCCGAAGAAATCTTACTTCGTAGAAAAGAACTGGAAACAAGTTATTCATTTTTTACACATTTTGGACTGACATATACTTTTGGTTCAATTTATAACAATGTCGTCAATCCAAGATTTGGCAACTAGCAATATCTTACTCTTAACTTCCCGGCAAGTCTAACACATCGCCCCATATTTATTTGTAGGACTCTGCAGATATTGATTTTACATAACTTTTATGAATATTAAGGCTTTATCTAATGATAAGGCCTTTTTTTTGCATCGAACAACTATTTTCCCAAAAATTGACCATTTAACTATCAATTTGGCTCCAATATTGATAGATCATCACTCTCTGTAGTATTAATAATAGCAATGGTTACAGCCATTCATGTGTCGGAAAACACGTAGTATGTATTCGGAAAATACTCATTGTGTAAGGTTAACTGATGCAATAATTTTACCAGCGAATTTAAAATATTAATTAACCGTTAAAAACAAATTCACGGTAAAATTTGAAAATTAAAATAACTAATAAATCAAAACCTTATTGCTATGAAAAAATTATTATTTTTAATCCTGTCGACTACACTCATTTTCAGTAGTTGTGCAAAATGGGATGACAACCCTGCAGCCGACTCAGAATATGAAGTAGTTTTCAAAGGTGTGGCAGCTTCATTAAATAACCTTAAAGCAACTTGTGATAACCCTGATGCACAATATGCCTTTGTTAAGGTTAAACATACCGCATCAAGCACCATCCTAGATTTTTATCCTGAGGTATTCTATCTAGGTGGTACCGCTTACACACAATCCATTAAACTAAAACCGGGTTCCTGGGAAATTCTTGAATTTGTTTTAATGGGTGATAATTTCACACCGGGTAATACCAGTGATGATATCGTTATACAAGCAACTCCGCAGCAAGGTGCTCCATACGCTGATTTTATTTCAAATCCATTACCATTTACAACACAGGTGACAGAATTCCAAAAAAATGAAATCCCAATTGAAGTATTGTGTTTTGAAGAAACAGAATATGAAGAATTCGGTTTTAAATGGTTTAGGATAGACCAAGTTTCAGTTCGAGAGCAAGTATTTTTTGGTGACCTTTGTGTTAAACATCCCGCAGATTATGCAGGATCTCTTTATGCCAACCAAACTAATGGTGTGCAAATAGATATGCCGGCAATCTTTAAAATTGATGTTTATAATAACGGTACTTTTGTCGAATCATTTTCCAATGCTTCATGGTTAGGACAAGGTCAGCCATTAAAAGTAAAATATGTTGACAATAATGGTGAAGTTAACCATTTCAGGTTTGAATTGTTCATCCTCGTGCAAGATGGAGTCAATTTTACCTATAAAAAATTCCATACATGGGAATTTGATGATGATGCAAGAATTTCAGCCGGACAGGATAATGTAGTTGACTTTGTTTTAGGAAACTGCATGGTAACCGATGCTGATTTAATTTTAGCTCCTTACATAAGCTTACCTGCTACAGCTACTTATCAGGCAATTGCATGGTTACCAAACAGCACACTGGGAGCTTATGTTGATGCAAAAATCACAAACGTAGGTGATGTATCAACCAAATATGAATTGTATAATGGAACATGGCCATCATGGTGTGCTGATAAAAACACAACCATCGGAAGTGGTCCATACAATATGGACGTTTATAGTTCACTATACCCAAATTTAATACCGGTATTCGCCCGTCATGCGCAAGTATGGCCAATGGTAAACTGGTTAATGAATAACTTACATTATTATCCAACTGCAAGCATTATGGACATTCAAGATGCAATTTGGATATTACTAAACAATTATACTGGCGGTAGCTCATTAGCTCACACGATTGCTTCACAAGCATCGCAATATGGAGCTGGTTATGTTCCATTGCCAGGTGGTTGGGCAGCTATAATTTTCGTACCTCAAGGTACACCTCCAACTCAAGCTCAGCCAAACATTCAAACTATGTTCATCAGGGTCGATCCCTAGCAAAAACAACTAAATTTTGTGAACATAAAGGACCGGGGTAATTTATTACCCCGGTCTAATTTTCGCCTTTTAATTGTCCTTTCTTTAATGCTAGCAAAAAGAATTATAGACTAGACAAAAGCTCCCTAACTATTATAAACTATAAAAAACTATTATAAAATTAATCCTGAAAATTCTACACTTATTTTTTATATTTACTTTGACAAAGGTTAACACAAAATACCCCAGAACGATGAAACGGTTTTACAAAATTATCTTCCATCCATTTTCACTTTCAATCATTCTTTTGGGGGTTATGATCTTAATGATTCCAAGGATCAATAAGTACAGAACTGAGTTGGTCAACGACAATCAGATTTCCAAATCAGAAAAAAGCCTTTATTATTCTTTAATCAAAAAAGGCCAAATCGCTGAGATCGACAAAAAACTAAATATCCATTTACACAAGAAATTAGAAGATGTTTCATTCAATGAATATTTTGAAATGGATCTGGATGAAGATGGTGAAACCGAATATCTTTTCATGGGTGATAAAAACCAATTTATGATCATTGCCAGAAATGATTTCTCACATCCGATAATATTCCCGCTTCCATTTAACGACAATGCCAAACAGATCGAAATAAAATTCACCAACAAAATATTCCCACAATTATCCATCATTTATGGTGATCAGCAGATTTATATAAATTATTTAAAGAACAAATTATATTCTTATCGATATTTACTCCTATTCGCTCTTTATGTAATTATTCTCATAATAGTGATCTTATTAAATAGGATTTTCAATATCTATAAACAAAAAAGGATTGAATGCGCCAAAGAAATTGCCGAACTCAAACTAAAAAACATCAGAAATCAACTTGATCCTCATTTCACGCTTAACGTACTGAATTCTATTGGATATTCTTTTCAGGCAAATGATGCAGAAACGTCTGACTATATTTTTGGCAAATACAGTAAACTTCTTCGCAATACCATATTTGCTTCAAGCAGTGCATACTCGACTCTTGAGAATGAACTTGAATACATTCAGGACTATCTTGATATTGAAAAATTCAGGATGGAAGACCGTTTTCAATATAAAATTACAGCAATTCCGGACAATGCCGACAAAATCATTTTTCCTAAAATGATGCTCCACACCTTTGTTGAGAACTCGATTAAACATGGAATTAAACCCTTAAAAAAAGCAGGATACTTAAGTATTAATTTTATAAATGAAAATAAAAATACTATCATTTTAATTCAGGATAACGGGATTGGGCGGGAAAAAGCAAAAGATCAGAATATAAACAGCACAGGCAAAGGTTTGGAGATTATAGAAGAAATGATTGAGTTATTCTATGAACTGGTAAAAATTAAAATCAATTATCAGATTACCGATCTGTATGATGAGGATAAAAATCCAAAAGGGACATTGATTAGAATTTCTTACCCAACTCAAAACCCTGAATAAAAATTTCCCAGCATGGGAAATACTTTCCCGAAATGCCTTCGTATAACAAATTACTTTATTACTTAATATCTGATAATGTGATTCTTATGTAATTTGTATAATGTTTGTTATCTGTGTTAGAGCAATAGAAGGTTTACATTATGGGATACATTAAATGTGCAATAATTGATGATGAACTGGCAGCCGTGAACAGGCTTGAAATGCTTTTGCAAAAAATCGATACAGTTCAGGTTGTTTTTAAATCAACCGATCCGGAGTCGTTTGTTGCTGCCATCCTTCAAAAAAAACCGGATATTGTTTTTCTGGACATTGAAATGCCCCGGATCACAGGATTTGATATTGTTGAGGATTTAAGATCGAAATATTTCTTGCCTAAATTCATTTTTATTACCGGATACAATCAATATGCAATAAAGGCCATTAAAAATGCTGCTTTTGATTATATACTAAAACCGGTAGATATTGACGATTTAAAGTCATGTATTCAGCGTTATGATCAGCAGTATAATTCAAAAACAGTAAACTTAAACGACTTTGTTTTATGCGAATCATTGACAAAGCGTGAAAATGAGGTACTACAACTCTCCTGTATGGGATTGCCCATCAAACAAATCTCCAGCAAACTAAAAATATCTGACCGCACAGTTGAGAAACACAGATCAAACCTAATGGTAAAAACCGGTTCAAAAAACTTGATTGAGGTTATCGTTTACGCTTATAAAAATGCCATTGCTTCTGTGTATCTATAACCAATAGGCAGTTAAGGATTATCGCATATCAACCCTCAACTTATTAACAATTCTATATTCATTTAATTTAATTTATTGTTCGTCCTTCCAAACAATAATAATTATATTTGCCTGCACTTAATTAGACCTTAAATTAAAAATGATACAATGAAAATTACGATAGTTGGTACCGGATACGTTGGTTTAGTAACAGGTACATGCTTTGCTGAAGTCGGCATTGATGTTAGTTGTGTGGATATTGATAAGAAAAAAATTGATGGCCTCAATAAAGGAATTATTCCAATTTTTGAGCCCGGTCTGGAAGAACTTGTTCATAGAAATGTCAAAAAAGGAAGATTACATTTCACTACAGATTTGGCCTCCACACTTGATGGGTGTGAAGTTGTTTTTGGTGCAGTCGGAACCCCTCCCGATGAGGATGGAAGCGCTGATTTAAAATATGTTCTGGAAGTTGCCAGAGAAGTCGGACAACACATGACTGACTATTTGTTAATGGTTACAAAAAGCACAGTTCCGGTTGGAACAGCCGAAAAAGTAAGAGCTGCATTACAAGGGGCACTTGATGTCAGAAGATCTGACCTTAAATTTGACGTAGCTTCAAATCCTGAATTTCTGAAGGAAGGAGCAGCTATTGATGATTTCATGCGCCCTGATCGAATTGTTGTAGGAGTGGACAAACCTAAAGCACAAGACTTGATACAAAAGCTTTATAAACCATTTACAATGAATGGCCATCCTGTAGTATTTATGGATATCATTTCAGCTGAGATGACAAAATATGCCGCTAACTCAATGCTCGCAACAAAAATCAGCTTTATTAATGATATTGCCAACCTATGCGAAATTGTTGGTGCAAACGTAAATATGGTTCGTAAAGGAATTGGTTCCGACACCCGAATCGGCCCAAAATTTATTTATCCCGGTGCAGGATACGGTGGCTCATGTTTTCCAAAAGATGTGAAAGCATTAATTAAAACTGCCGACGATAATAACTATTCCTTAGATGTACTAAAAGCTGTTGAAGAAGTTAATGAAAGACAAAAATCCATCATGTACCGTAAAGTTGCTGCCTATTTCGATAATAAATTAGTAGGTAAAAAAATTGCTTTATGGGGCTTGTCATTTAAACCTAAAACTGATGATATGCGTGAAGCTCCATCGTTGGTGATTATTAAAAAATTCCTTGAAGCCGGAGCAAGCGTAAGTGCTTATGATCCTGCAGCGATGGAAGAAGCAAAAATCAAACTCGGCAACTCTATTGAGTATGTTCAAAACCAATATGATGCACTTAAAAATGCCGATTGTCTTGTCATCATCACCGAATGGTCCGAATTCAAATTCCCGGATTTTGCAAGGATTAAAAAACTTTTAAAGAATCCTGCGATATTTGATGGTCGTAACATCTACGATTATAACGAAATTAAAAAGCTCGGATTTGATTATTCCTGCATTGGAATCAATATTAAATAAATGCAAAGCCTGATAAAACCTATCAGGCTTTTCTTTTTTTTCTATCTTTAAGAATTAAATAATTATTAAGATCATATTCAAACGGGCATGTTCGTTAAGTACAATTAAGGATGAAAATCTCATATGCGAGTTTTATCTAATAAACTAATTAAACTTATTTACAGATGAAAAAAATTCTAGTAACCGGAGGTGCCGGATTTCTTGGCTCACATCTTTGTGAACGGCTTTTAAATGATGGTAATGAAGTAATTTGTCTTGATAATTATTTTACCGGTCAAAAGAAAAATGTAATACATCTGCTCGATAACCCCTACTTTGAAATGATCAGGCATGATGTTACCATGCCATTCTTTATCGAAGTAGATCAAATTTACAATTTGGCTTGTCCTGCATCACCTATTCATTACCAGTACAATCCGATTAAAACCATTAAAACTTCTGTTGCAGGTGCAATCAATATGCTTGGATTGGCCAAGCGTATAAATGCAAAAATCCTACAAGCATCCACAAGTGAAGTTTATGGTGATCCACAGATCCACCCTCAAACTGAATCATACTGGGGGCATGTAAACCCGATCGGTTCGCGTGCCTGCTATGATGAGGGAAAACGTTGTGCCGAAGCCCTGTTCGTAAATTATCATAAACAAAACAATGTTCGTATAAAAATCATGCGCATATTTAATACCTATGGGCCAAGGATGCACCCGAACGACGGAAGGGTTGTTTCCAATTTTATAATGCAAGCATTACATGGTAGGGATATTACCATTTATGGTGATGGATTACAAACCAGAAGTTTTCAATATGTAGACGATTTAATCGAAGGGATGATAAGACTGATGGAAACCGGAGATGATTTTATCGGACCCGTAAATGTTGGAAATCCCGGCGAATTTACCATGCTTCAATTAGCTGAGAAAATCATTGAATTTATCGGCTCAAAATCAAAAATCGTTTATGAACCCCTTCCCGATGATGATCCTATGCAACGGCAACCTGACATTACACTTGCCAGGGAAAAATTAAACTGGGAACCCAAAATTTCTTTAAACGAAGGCTTGATCAAAACAATCAATTTTTTCAAAACTATAGTATAGTATGATGCAAAACATCCTTGTTACCGGTAGCAAAGGGCAGCTTGGGAATGCAATAAAAAAGATATCATCTAAGCTGATAAATTCCAATTTTTTCTTCACGGATATTGAAGAATTGGATATTACCTCCTACGATCAAATTGGCAAATTTATTCAAAAAAATAAAATCAATATAGTCATAAATTGTGCAGCTTATACCGCGGTTGACCAAGCAGAAACGGACCGGGAAAAAGCCTTTCTAATAAACGTGACGGCAGTAGAATACCTGTCGATACAGGCAAAAGCAAATAATGCCACACTTATTCACATTTCCACCGATTATGTTTTTGATGGCACCAGCCATATCCCCTATAAGGAAACTGACATTCCTGATCCAAAATCGTATTACGGACTTACAAAATATGAAGCCGAACAAAAGATCGAACAGTTCGCGGAAAATGCCATCATTATCCGCACCTCCTGGCTCTATTCAGAATACGGGAACAATTTTGTAAAAACAATGATCAGGTTAGGAAATGAGAAAGAAAGCTTAAATGTAATTAACGACCAGTTTGGGTCACCTACTTATGCAGCTGATCTTGCTGATACAATTATTAACCTAACACAAGTAAGAATTAAAGGAATTACATTTTACAATTATTCGAATGAAGGTAGTTGTACCTGGTACGAATTTGCAAAAGCCATCATGGAGTTAAAAAAGATTAATTGTGTTGTAAATCCTATCACAACCGAAGAATATCCAACAGCAGCCGTGAGGCCAAAATACAGTTTGCTCGATAAAAGCAAGATTAAAAAAGAGTTGAATATAGAAATCCCATTTTGGAAAGAAAGTTTAAAAACCTGTTTGAAAAAAATTTAACCCACCAAAAATGAAAAACCCTGAACGCGAAATCTTAGAAAAAGCAAAATCTTGGCTATCAAAAAGTTTTGATGAAAAAACACGACTTCAGGTTCAGCATTTGCTTGATCACGACCCGGCAGAACTCACTGAGTCTTTCTATAAAAACTTGGAATTTGGCACAGGAGGGTTGAGAGGGATCATGGGCGTTGGAACCAATCGCATGAACAAATATACGGTTGGGATGGCAACACAGGGACTGGCCAATTATCTTATCAAAACTTATCCTAAGGATGAATTAATTAAGGTTGTAATAGGATACGACTCACGTAATAATAGCCGATATTTCGCTGAAATTGCTGCGGATGTTCTTTCTGCTAACGGTTGTAAAGTTTATCTTTTCGAGGATCTCCGCCCTACTCCTGAAATTTCTTTTGCAATCCGTTATTTAAATTGTCATAGCGGAATTATCATTACTGCATCGCACAACCCAAAAGAATACAATGGTTACAAAGCTTATTGGAACGATGGGGCACAACTCATTCCTCCACACGATAAAAATGTGGTTGAAGAAGCTTCTAAAATATTTGATATTGCCCAGGTAAAATTTAAAGGTAAAAAGGAGCATATCGAAATACTTGGTGAAGTGCTCGACAATGCCTATCTTAAAGAAATAAAGGGATTATCCCTTTCACCCGAAGCCATAAAAGCCCATCATGATATTAAAATAGTTTATACACCGCTGCATGGCACAGGTGCCATGCTGGTTCCCAGATGCCTGAAAGAATTTGGCTTTACAAACATCAGCTCGGTTGAAGAGCAATCTGTTCCGGACGGAAATTTTCCTACGGTAGTGTCACCAAACCCTGAAGAATCTGCAGCTTTAAAAATGGCTATCGAAAGGGCCATAAAAATTGATGCTTCATTGGTAATGGCAACCGACCCGGATGGAGACAGGGTTGGTATTGCCGTTAGAAATCAAAAAAGTGAATTCGTTTTGGTTAATGGCAATCAAACTGCTTGCCTCCTCACCTATTATTTGCTTAAAAAATGGGAAGATAATAAAAAACTGACCGGTAAGGAATATATCGTAAAAACAATTGTTACCAGCGAATTAATGAAAGATATTGCCATCAAGTTCAATGTTGAATATTTTGATGTTTTAACCGGATTTAAATGGATTGCCGATGTTATTCGCAAAAAAGAAGGAATTAAAACCTTCATCGGTGGCGGTGAAGAAAGTTACGGCTATATGATTGGTGATTTTATTCGCGATAAAGATGCCGTAAGTGCCTGTGCAATGATTGCTGAAATAGCAGCCTGGGCAGCAAAAAAGGGCAAAACCATTTACGATATACTCATCGAAATTGCAGTTGAATTCGGTCTTTATAAAGAGTCGCTCATTTCAATCGTTCGCAAGGGAAAAACCGGTGCAGAGGAAATCCAGCAAATGATGGCTGATTTCAGAAACTACCCTCCTGAGAAAATCAATGGTTCCAGGGTAATTATTATTAAAGATTATGAATTGCAAAAAGAATTTGATTTATCAGGCAATTCGATGAAACAAATTGACTTACCCAAATCAAATGTATTACAGTTCTTTACCGAAGATGGGTCGAAAATCAGTGTGCGCCCTTCAGGTACCGAACCTAAAATCAAGTTCTACTTTAGCGTAATGGAACAACTTTATTCAGCCGATGAATATGACGAGTTGGATAAAGAATTGGGGTTCAAGATCAATAATATCATTGCTGATTTAAAATTAAAATAAAAAACATTCTTTTAAATTCATTTAAATATCTGATTTCAAGCATCTTTTGAAAATCTATTCAAGATTGACAAAAAAATATCACTAAAATTATTAGGTTTGTATTGCAAACTATATTATTATTGCAGTGTTAATTTATATTTAAAACTCAAATAATATGGAAAACGATAAAATTTTAAGTCCGGCCGAAAGTTTAAAACTCATAGCCGAAACCATTGAAAAAACCAAATCAAATGTGCAAAACGGAAGCTTCTATTTTCTACTTTGGGGATGGCTGGTAAGTATTTCCGGCATAGCGCAATTCATTATGATTAAATATACGGATATAAAAACCCATTATTACGTTTGGCCAATCATGGCAATAATTGGAACTGTTGCTTGTATTATTTACGGTTTTAAAGTTGAGCGACAAAAAAAATATGAAACATATCTCGATTCCGTTTTTATGAATCTATGGACCGTTTTGGGTGTTTCATTCTTCTTTATTGTATTTATGGTCGTATGGCTTCACAACACAGTTGTTCCATTTGTATTATTACTAGCAGGAATAGGAACCTTAGCTTCAGGATTAATTATTAAGTTTAAACCAATGATTTTTGGAGGTGTGCTTTTTTTCATCTTTTCGATCATTGCATTATTCGTGCCGCAGCCATTTGATACATTAGTAAGCTCACTTGCAATAGTAACAGGCTATCTAATACCAGGCTATATTTTAAAATATACTCAACCTAAGAAAGCATAGCCATGTTCACAGATCTTGACCCCGTTTTAAGTTCTCAGGTTCGTCTCGCAGTCGTCTCCATTCTCATGCGGGTGAAAAGCGCCGACTTCCTCTACCTGATGGAAACCATCGGCACCACACAGGGCAATTTAAGCCATCAGTTAAAAAAACTGAACGAAGCCAATTATATCGAAATCATCAAATCTTTCAGGAACAATTACCCTCACACAAGCTGCCAGATTACGAGCATAGGCAGGGATGCATTCGAGAAATATGTGGAAGACATTAAAGGCTATTTGAATGTCAAATGATTAATGTTGAATGCAGAATGTTGAATGTCTAATTATAAATTATGAGTTATGTGTTTATTTGATTTTAAATTCACCTATTTACCAATCCACCAATTTACCAATCCACCAATTTACCAATCCACCAATTCACCAATCTACTAATTCACCATTTCAAAATACAAACAACAGAAGAAACAAAAAAACAGTTAAATTTTTACCATTTTTGTAGGTACAATTATTAAATACATTTCCGACCTTTATCGAAAATAACAAAAACGAGTAAAGATGTGGCAAATATTTCTGGGCAGTATAGTTTTAAGCTTAATTCACGCGTCCATCCCCAATCATTGGATTCCGATAATCGCGATTTCAAAAATTCAAAAATGGACGTATAAAGAAACCATTTCGGCAACTTTCATTATTGGATTTGCACATATGATGAGTACCATAATTATAGGGATTATTGTTGGCTTTCTTGGCATTAAACTCTCCGAAAATTATGATTATATCATTAAGATTGCCGCACCTTTGGTATTGCTTTCAATTGGGGTAATTTATTTATTGCTCGACCTAAAATCAGATCATCGTCACCATCATCATAAAAATGAAGAGCAAATCATTAAGAATAAGAAATCAAAATTTGCCATCATATCCTCTTTAAGTATTGCCATGTTTCTTTCGCCGTGTCTCGAAATAGAAGCTTATTATTTTCAGGCTGCCTCACTTGGCTGGATTGGGATCTTAATCGTTTCCACTACCTATCTGGCAGTAACAATGCTTAGTATTATTGCCTTGGTTCATTTCGGATTAAAAGGCGTAAATAAATTTAACTTTCATTTTCTCGAGAATCATGATAAGATGATAACCGGGATTGTATTGATACTCTTGGGACTATTGGCATATTTTGTTGAATTTTAGAACAAAAAACTATGAGTAAGAATCCGGTTAGAAATTTTGCGCTCTATCTAATTTTTACGATTGTGATTGCAATGCTTATTTCTTGTCGGAAGAATGAGGTTTTAAAATATAAGAATCCGGAAACTCCAATCGCAGAAAGAGTTGATGATCTTTTGTCAAGAATGACAATGGAAGAGAAGTTCTGGCAATTATTCATGATTCCGGACGATTTATCAGACGGAAAGGAAAAATACAAACACGGAATATTTGGGTTTCAGGTGTCGACCAAAGGAAAATCAGGAAAAGAAGTCGAACAATTGCTGGACCATTTAGATGGTGGCACAGCCAAAGAAACAGCCGAACTCATCAACAACATTCAAAAGTACTTCGTTGAAGAAACCCGGCTGGGAATACCCATCATCCCTTTTGATGAAGCATTGCATGGCCTGATCAGGGATGGAGCCACGGCATTTCCACAATCCATTGCTTTGGCGGCAACCTGGGATACCTTATTGATGGGCAAGGTTGCCCATGCCATCGCGATGGAGACGAAAACAAGAGGCATCCGTCAAATCCTCTCACCTGTGCTAAACATTGCCGGAGATGTTCGCTGGGGCAGAACCGAAGAAACCTATGGCGAAGATCCCTTTCTCACCACTCAAATGGCGATAGCATTTATCTCGCAGTTTGAGCAATCAGGTGTTTTAACCACCCCAAAACATTTTATTGCAAATGTTGGTGATGGCGGGCGCGACAGCTATCCGATTCATTTTAACGAACGCCTGCTCGAAGAAATTCACTTCCCTGCATTTAAAGCCTGTATTCAAAAAGCTAATGCCGGATCAATCATGACGTCCTACAACTCACTCGATGGCAGTCCATGCTCTGCAAATGATTGGTTGTTGAATAAAAAATTAAAAAATGAATGGGGTTTTGAAGGATTCGTAATCTCTGATGCCGGTGCTACCGGAGGAGCAAATGTATTGCATTTTACGACTAAGGATTATGCTGAGTCAACCAAACGATCCATCGAAAATGGGTTGGACGTAATTTTCCAGACTTCCTACGATCACTACCCCTTATTTTACAAGGCATTTGAAGATGGGATGATCGACGAGAAAGCAATAGATGAAGCGGTTCGAAGGGTACTTCGGGCTAAATTCAAACTGGGATTGTTCGAAAATCCATATGTGGATGCGGATGAATCCGAAAAGTGGAATGCATCGGCAGCACATCGTGAATTAGCAAAGAAAGCGGCCCTGGAATCGATTGTACTGCTTAAAAATGAGCGAAATACCCTTCCGCTGAAAAAAGACATAAAATCATTGGCACTTATCGGAATTGATGCCATTGAAGCCCGATTGGGCGGTTATTCAGGACCCGGAAATAATCCCGTAAATATTTTACAGGGAATTGAAAGTAAAGTGGGCAAAACCTGCACCATTAATTATGCTCCGGCTTGTGGCAGGGAATCAATTTCATATATTGCCATACCAAATAAAAACCTCTTTTTTTATAAGGATAACAAAAAAATATCCGGATTAAAAGGAGAATATTTCAATAATACAACACTGGAAGGGACTCCTGCATTGACCCGTGTTGACCCGCAAATTAACTTTCAGTGGACCTTGTTTTCGCCCGATCAGGAAAAAATTAATTTCGACTGGTTTGCTGCCAGATGGACGGGTAAACTTGTGGCCCCCGAAACAGGCGAATTTGATATCGGATTAGAAGGCGACGACGGATATCGCTTGTATCTTGATGATCAATTAATTATCGATAATTGGAAAAAACAATCTTTTCGGACACTTACCAAAAAATACCATTTTGAAAAAGGCAAGGAGTATAATATAAAAGTTGAATTTTATGAAACCACGGGTAATGTAAAGCTTAAACTGATATGGAATTTGGGTATAAAAAATTCCTATGAAAAAGAAATCGGGGATGCCGTTGCAATGGCAATGAAAAGTGATGTGGTAGTCATTGTTGCCGGCTTGGAAGAAGGTGAATTCAGGGACCGTGCGTACCTTTCATTACCCGGCCATCAGGAAGAATTGATTAAAAAGATAGCTGCTACCGGAAAGCCTGTGGTAGTTGTTTTGGTTGGAGGCAGTGCCATTACCATGAATAACTGGATCGACCAAGTACCAGCGATCATCGATGTTTGGTATCCCGGAGATGAAGGCGGTAATGCAGTGACTGATATTTTGTTTGGCGATTTCAATCCGGCCGGACGATTGCCCATTACTTTCCCGGTTCATGAATCGCAATTGCCGCTTTATTACAACCATAAGCCCACCGGAAGGGGCGACGATTATTTAAACCTTAGCGGAAAGCCTTTGTTCCCGTTCGGTTATGGGTTGAGTTATACGCGGTTTGAATATCATGCTTTGAGCATTGAGAAGCCGCTGATCAATATAAACGAAAGTTCCACTGTTCATTTTAAAGTGACAAATAACGGAGATTACGATGGCGACGAAGTGGTTCAATTATATATCAGGGATCTGTTTGCTTCGGTTGCACGGCCTGTATTGGAACTAAAAGGCTTTCAACGGATCTACCTAAAAAAAGGAGAAACAAAAGATCTGACTTTTGAAATCGGCCCCGAATTGCTTGCCATGCTCGACCTAAATCTGAACCGCATCGTAGAACCGGGTGAATTCAGGATCATGATAGGAGCTTCCTCCAACGACATTCGCTTAAGAGGAATATTGACTGTTAAATGATTATTGTTGAATGATTATTGATAATTGATTAACATTTACAAATTCTTTATCATTCAAAATTTAACATTCTACATTTTACATTCTGAATTCTAAATTCTTCATTTATCATTCAACAATAATCATTTATCATTCGAATTTTTTTTATACATTTATTCCTCGAAAATTTAAGGTTCGGCATGACATAAATCGATCAAAAATTTTCGTCTCCCCATTTAATAAAAGGCATTTAAAGCTTTTTGTATGATATCGACTATCGTATTACGTAATTTAAAACATCAGGATAAGGCATGTATTGCCATTACCTTTCCTTACGATGTGGCCCTGAAATCGTTGATTTCGGTTATCGATGGTGTAAAGTGGAGCCAGACAAACCGTTGCTTTTATCAGGAATATTCTATCGACAATTATAAAAAGCTGGTCTATCAATTCGATCAGAAACAAATAAAATACGATAGTCGATATTTCATACACCCATCCCGAATCATCTACGGTGAAACAGACAATAAGTCGAAATCGAAGCCAAAAGCAATTAAGAAATTGCTTGATACTGAAAAAACCGGGCTTATCGCATCCTTTAAAAAATGGCTGATACAAAACCGGTACAGCGAAAATACGATCCGCACTTACGTGAGTATGATCGAAACATTTTTAGGTTTTTATGCTGATAAAGAAATATCGGAAATTGACCTAAACGATATTAACAAATTCAATTATGATTATATCATTAAAGAAGGGTTTTCGGTTTCGTTTCAAAATCAGATGATAAATGCCATCAAATTATTTTTCTTTAAGATGCTGGATGTAACATATGACATTGAAAAAATTGAAAGGCCCAGAAAATCAACTACTTTACCAAAGGTAATTGCAAAAGAGGATGTCAAAAAAATGCTTGAATCGATCAAAAACATCAAGCATAAAACCGCGCTAAGTTTAATTTATGGCTTAGGGTTGAGAAGAAGTGAGTTATTAAATATACGCATTGTTGATATCGACTCGAAAAGGATGATGGTTTACATTATTAACGCAAAAGGAAATAGAGATCGGAGTTTGCCTTTATCAGAAAAATTATTGGGATTGATCAGAAGGTATTATCTGCAATACAAACCTGTTTACTATTTAATAGAAGGGCCACAAGTAGGTCAGCAATATTCGGCCACGAGTTTGCGAAATATTTTTAAAGAATCGTTTCGTAAAATAAATAAAAACCATACATTTACTTTACATTGTTTGCGACATAGTTACGCTACACATTTACTAGAAGCTGGAACTGATTTAAGATACATTCAGGAACTTTTGGGACATAAGTCCAGCAAGACTACAGAAATCTACACCTTCGTAAGCATAAATAGCTTGAAAAACATAAAAAGTCCGTTGGATGACTTTGAAATATAAAGAACATAAAAACCTGCGCTTTACAATCCTATATGGGGAGATAAAGTCCAGTTTATGTACCATATAAACAAGTTAGCGGTCAGTGTAAAAAAATGCACATAGACAGATTATCAGAAAGCAAAGTTATGAATTGTATAACGACTAAATAAAAATAGATGAAAAATGCTTTAGGTTTTTTCATCTATCTAATTTTTTCATACTTTTGCATACATTAAAAAAATGGATGTTTACTTTTAATTTGGATATTGTTCTGTAAACAATCTGTGCTTTTTGTATAGATTGTACCTTCGTTTGTTCTCGGATAATTCTTTTCGAGAGCTATTTTTATTGAATTAATTTAAGTTTTAATCTGCGTACAACTGTGAAAGCATTGTAATGCTTTTCGTGTGTGCAAAAAAATAATAAAAATGAATAACGAAAAAAAGACAATTCACGAATTTGACTTGAATATTATTTATGAATATTTTTCAAAAACAGAAAGACAAGGACCTGGAAATCCAGAAGAAACGCTTAAAGCATTAGGTTTTATAGACGGTCTTACCGAAAAGTCCAAAATTGCTGACATTGGTTGTGGAACAGGTGGTCAAACAATGGTATTAGGAGCACATACACCGTGTGAAATTATCGGTATTGATGCTTGGCACGGTTTTATTAGTCAATTAAACCAAAATGCCCAAAATAAAAATCTTCAAGATAAAGTGAAAGGCATTGTTGGGAATATGGAAAACCTTCCATTTCAAGAAGAGGAATTTGATCTGATTTGGTCAGAAGGTGCAATTTATCATATCGGATTTGAAAAAGGATTAA